>JAGALE010000345.1 GCA_017625335.1 Lachnospiraceae bacterium | reverse complement strand
TCTTATATAAAGATTTATATGCCTGTAAAATCGGATTCTGGTGATGATAATCAGGGCTGGCTTGGTGGCTATAGATATGCCGTGTGCTACTTTATCTATAATGATACCTATTATATGATATGGCTCATTTACAGATAGTTCAAATCCTGTAATAGTTCCTCTAATAATATTACAATCTTTAAGCATTACACAGACAGGTTTACTTCGGAAAGCCTGTTCCATATCCTCATTATACATAAGGAATAACTGATTTGATTGAAAGATTTGTCCCATAATTTTAATCCTTTTATAGCCATACTACAAAAAGAAAGGTGTGATACTTTCCTGTTCAAGTCCAAGGTATCACCACAACACCTACAATCACAAACAGAGAAAGCCCACACCTTATGGTATGAGCATTCACTTGCTTACTGCTGTGATTGTTAGTCTTCAAAGTGGTGATTTTAGGACTGTCACAAGTAAGAAGCAAACACTTCTTTTCTAATATGTCTTTGTTAAACTTTTATTTCATTGGCTATTCTATTGATAGTTCAAGTACAAAATTACGATTTTCCTACAATAAACTACTATCCAAACACCAATATTTTTAAGCAAACTTCAACATATCTGTTGCCATAGGTATGGGCATGTCTTTAGACTAGAACAAAGGTATCCTTATTTTCCATATCTGCATAGTATTCCCTAGTCCTAAATAGACTAGGGATACAACAATAAACTACAGAATGTAACTTTAGTTACCTTTTTTCTCCACAAATAGCTGAAAGGATAATGATACCAACCATTAACTTCAATAATATTTCCAGAAGAAGTAGCATAAATTCCATTGGCTCTAATACGTTATTACTTAATCATTTAATACAAAACAAAATCTCCCATCATAATGATATAAATAAGCCATCATCATATCAGTTTATAAACCATGAATATTCATTATCACCATACAGAGCCTTATTCAAACCTTCCGATAATTGAGTGGCATTTAATGCCCTATCTAAGAAATTATCAATATAACTGCTCTTGTTGGCTCCTGTAAGTAAATTATACACATTCCACATACTGATTTCCTTATTGCTGGATAAACCGAAGTCTTCGTCTTGGTAATAAGCCTTAGCTACCAAGCCTATTTGAGTATCAGTCATAAGCATTTGTGGCAGTTTCTTCTTTTCTTCATTAGGTAGATACTGATACAATCTGCTTCTTCCCAAGAATTGTGCAAACTGCTGTTCAGTCAAATAACTATCCTTAAATGCTCCCATATAATACAAGTGCTTGGCTGCATTATAATCCTGGAAGAGCTTCATGGCAGAAGTAAAGAGGTCTGCAACACTCATTACTTTCAAATCTGACTTGTACCCATCAGTACTTACACACATATTACAGCATACCAGATTCTTGAAACCTATAAACAACTTGAACTTCTCTACACCTTTCTTACTATAAAGATTCTCATGATTATAGGCTCTTACTCCTCCAATAGTGAGATTAAGTCTGTTTCCTGCTATGTCCTCATGAATGGTAGGTATCTCAAAACAGAACATCATTCTTTCATAATAAATAGTCTTGTCTTCTTCCAACAAGTCCTTCACAGACTTATGTATTGCTTCTGGTGTCCTTCCTTTAATTACATGGCTCACTCTGATAGAAGGTACTTCTATCTGCTCATTGGTAAATACCCTGTTTGCAGCTTCCCATATAGTTTCTATGAAATTGGGGTGGGAGATTGTTATCTCATTGTCCTTACTGAATACAGGTACTACACAATCATTCTTCAAATGTTCTATACTTACTTCCTTGGTATTTGCTTCAATGAATGGAAGTCTATTTTCAGCTCTTCTAGACCCAATTGGCTCAATCACTTCTATAGCTTCTTCAATCAAAGCATGATTCATAGGTATTATATTCCTGTTAACTCTATTAGGATATATAATATTAGCCTTGACAGGCTGTAATCGCATTGTTTCCATTTCTTACATAATTAGGTGAATAATTTATCTTGGGTTGGCTCTTCTCCTCTTGTAGGATCCGCTTCCTCTGCATAAAGTCAGATGTAAGCTGCTGATACCATTCTGGGTACTGATGATATACTGATGAAAGTTCCTCCAATGTCTGTGATTTCTTTATCTTTTCCCTTATCATTTCAAGATTTATTCCATCATTACACCAATCAAGTATTATGTTTCCTGTAACAGGAGTAATGACAAAGTCCGGCTTACCAATAAAGAGATTAGTTCTATCCTTGCTTGCTATGGCTTGATGCTTCATATTGATATCAAATACAATGGTAAACTCATAATCTATCCCATCTCTCATTACAGCCTTTAAGCCTATCTTTTCTGGAACCATTTTACCATTCTTTTCATTCAGCACATAGTCTTGTTTGCACCTCATGGTACATACTATATGACTCTTGCTCTGCAATATCTTCTGCATGAAGGCATTCATTCTTGGAGTTATCTTCTGCCAGTTGGTGAAGCTGTTGCCCTGTAAATTGGCATGATACTCCAACAGATTATCCCAACATTGGGAAATACTATCAATGATTATTACCTCCATATTTGCATCCTCACATATCTCTATAGCCTGTATATAGGTTTCTGGAGTGAAGTTGTCATGAAGAGGAAGTACATTATACCTACCTAAATGGGCATATAAGTCAGCACTTCCATTCTCACTATCAATAACTGCTATCTTAGACCAGTCATTGGTCAATCCATAGGCTAGAAGTAAGGCGGAATATGTCTTCCCACTTCCAGCACAGCCTTGAAGAGCAAGCTTTATCTTTGCTTGCTTTTTTGATGATACTCTTAAATTCATATCCTTTAGTTTATTGGTTAAACAGATAAAATAAAAGAAAGAGCAGCAAGAAATCTTCTTACTACTCCTTCATGACCACAAAGACAAAGGTTACAAAGTTGCCAATGTCATGGCACCACCTTCACCTTTCTGATGCAGCATATAGAACATATCTCCTGTATCTGGAGAACATACTTGTGAGATTACAGGTTCTGTAAGTTTTCCATGCTGAAATTTGTCACTGACAGCACCAGTTTCACAACCATAAACAAAGAAGCATTTGCCTGTACTTGGATTCTGCTTCACTTCAATTTTGTTCACACCTTTCTGAGTCTTAAACTCATTGACACTCATTGTCTCTAAGAATTTCAATTTTTCCATAAATCTGTAGTTTAATTATAGTTTTGCAGACAGACTATTCTTCTGCAAGTCTTGAAGGAATGATGTTCTGATTAGAGATTAAAGGGAATATAAATCTCAAAGTTCCCAACATCCCATGGGGGAATATCCCCACTTCCATAGGCTAGGGGGAGTATCGAGGTGGTTATCTTCTACTTATATAAACAAATTAAAGTGAAAAAAAATCAAAAAAATATTTCCTCTTCAACAGCTTAAGAAGTAAAAATAGCTATATATTACTTATTTAAAGATAAATAATCCCCTGTTTTTTATTACCAAAACAGGGGATTTAGACTTTCTACTCAAACATAAACCATTTAAATAATGTTTCTGCGTCCATTGTCTTTATCTTTTTAAGTGGCTCTAGGAAATTCATAGGATTTAATCCTATTATTCTAAAATATCTTTTTGTACTACCTTCTTTAAAGAAACAAGGCATTAGACTATTGAAAACTCTATCCTTGATATTATATCCTTTAAAGTAAGAATTACATATAATATTCATTTTTTCTTTTCTTTCTTTAGAGGTAACACTAATACCTGGAATTTTCCTTTTATTCATCTTATGATACTCAAATACTCCTAAGACTAATGATTTAAAAGGGTGTGTATCATCTAATGTATGAAAAACTAGAGAGTTAATAAATTTCCTATACAACCTAGAATCCTCCATATGATGTTCTATCAATAAATCCATCAAATAATTAGAATCATAATATGGAGATAAATTAATGTAATTATCATAGAATTTCTTTACCTGTACAATACAATTTTTTCTTTCTTTTTCAAGAAGATTCCTTTTAAATCCGCTATCTTCTATTTCATTAAAAGATGAAATTTTTTCTTTGGCTTCTTGTAATGCTCTAAGAATTCTAGTATCTGAATTTTGACTAATTAAAGTAGCATACTCCTTTTGTTCTTCTGTTAGTTCATAATAACAATCATTATTTTCTATTATATGACCATCTTTCTTTAAAGAAATTGGTAATGATTCCTCATCGTTATATAATTCATTCCTTATTTCCCATTTTTCCAATAAAGCATCTACATTAAAATAAGAAGGAACTATCATCCCATTATGGTTCTCTCTTATTAAAGGTATTGAATAAGATGCACTAACTTTTTCTAATCCAACATGTTTAATAATATCATTAATATAATTATATGCATTAAATAGTTCTGGATATACATCAAGTACATCTTTAAACTTATTTGTTGCTTCTGCTAATGAAACAGCCTTATTCATTAGAGTATTCTTATAGTCTATATAACTATCTTGAGTTTCTGATTCTTCCGTATTATAAACTATAGTTTCTGTTAAAATTCCGTTCCTACATCTTCCTACTATTTGAGCCAACTTCTCCTTAGAAAGTAAAGTAAAGGGTTTATTAAAAGTTGAAACTGAGATTATATGACAAGAATCATTTATATCAACTCCCACAAAATAAGCACATGACATAAACACTATTTTCTTAGACAAATAACCTTTCTCATCAACTTCAATATATAAATCTTGTACTTTATCTCTACTCCTTTCGCTACATAAAATACCAATATCATCTACTATTGATTCGCCAAACTCCTTTTTAAGAAGCATTACACACATAAAAATGCCATCAATAGAATTATAAGCGATTAATATTTTTTCATTTGGATTGTCTTCAATTATTCCCTTTATGGCTTTAACAACACATAAATCTTCATTGTTAGTATGAACTAAAGAAATATTTCGTTTTTCAATTGTAGGATATTTAGTCGTAACAATTGTTTCTTTTAATAATTCTGGATGAGTGAATTTTCTTAAAGTTGCAGAAACTACAGCTCTATTTGTTTGCTTAAATAGAGAATAATAATCTATAACTTTTTCAAGAACTGGTCTATAAGTATTATCTATTTGTAAAGTGTCGATTTCATCTACCATTAAGAAATAATCATCATAATTATCATTTCCAATGGCATCAATAACCTTAAAAAGACTATCGGCGACAACAAGGAACTTCTTATAACCTGTTTCTTTAGAAATATAATCCTTTATTTGATTTATTGTAATATCAGAAGATATATCACCCATTGGACTACCAATATACATACAGCTATCAACTCCATCCTTGTTTTGTTTCTGCTTGTATTTATTGTAAGCCAATGATTTTGTAGGTAATACAATTATAGAATTTCTTTCACAATTTAGTTCAAGAGTTGTAGCACCAATACCTGTGATTGTTTTATTGATAATTCCATATGGAAGTGTAGAAAAAAAATCACCTAATTTATCCCCTTGTTCTAAAGTGCAATAACATTCATTATAGATTCCATCATCATTCAATTTATCAATACCTATAAAAGCATTTAATTTATGCTGATTTACTACAGCTCCATTAACTTTGGTAAAAAATAATGGATTATAATTATCGGGAGGATAATTATCAAAATCTAACCCGACTTTAATCTGTTGATGTTTTATTACAATTTCTTTTTCCATAACTAGAATTTTTCAGACAACTATTACACTATCAATATATCGTTAAAAAT
>JAGALE010000344.1 GCA_017625335.1 Lachnospiraceae bacterium | reverse complement strand
ATTCCAATATTCTTTAACGGAATGTTTGGTGCGAATGTATCCTTTGGTGGTACATCACTTATAATCATAGTAGGTGTTATTATAGAAACTGTTAAGCAGATTGAATCCAAGATGATAGTAAGAAATTATTCAGGATTCCTTACAGATTAGGATTATAGAGGGACAGGAGTGTATCTGTTTAGGGTACATTCCTATTCCTACTTATAAGGAAAATATAAAATTCGACAATAATTGTTTAAAGATTTTGACATTCTATAAATAAATTTTTGAACTTGATATATAAAAATTATTAAACGGAGGGCAAATTATGAAGATTATTATGTTAGGTGCACCTGGTGCAGGAAAAGGAACACAGGCAAAAATGATTGCAGAAAGATATGGTATTCCACATATCTCAACTGGTGACATTTTCAGAGCAAACATTAAGAATGGTACAGAGCTTGGTGCAAAGGCTAAGGAGTACATGGACAAGGGACTTTTAGTACCAGATGAGTTAGTAGTAGACTTAATTATGGATAGATTTAAGGCAGATGACTGCAAGAAGGGTTACATCCTTGATGGTTTCCCAAGAACTATCCCACAGGCAGAGGCACTTGAGGCAGCTCTTGCAGCAGCAGGTGACAGCGTAGATTATGCAATCAACGTAGAAGTACCTGATGAGAACATTGTAAACAGAATGTCAGGAAGAAGAGCTTGTGTTGGCTGTGGTGCAACATATCACATTAAGTATAGTCCAACTAAGGTAGAGGGTAAATGTGATGCATGTAATGCAGACCTTATTATCAGAGATGATGATAAGCCAGAAACAGTATTGAACAGACTTCAGGTATATCATGACCAGACTCAGCCACTTATTGACTTCTATTCAAAGAAGGGTATTCTTAAAGAGGTTGATGGTACTGTAGATATGCAGGATGTATTTAACGCTATCGTTTCAATCTTAGGAGAGTAATAATGGCGATAATAATAAAATCTCAAAGAGAAATCGAACTTATGCGTGAGGCGGGCAGAATACTTGCCCTCACTCACGAAGAGTTAAGAAAAGCTATTAAGCCGGGGATTTCGACCTATGAGATTGACAGAATCGGCGAAGAGGTAATTAGGAGCTATGGTTGTATACCATCATTTCTTAATTATAATGGCTATCCCGCTTCTGTATGTGTATCAGTGAATGACGAGGTTGTCCATGGTATTCCGTCTAAGAAAAGAATACTTCAGGATGGGGACATAGTAAGTCTTGATTGTGGAGTGATTTATAAAGGATATCATTCGGATTCAGCAAGAACATACGGAGTTGGGGAGATAAGCGAAAAAGCTTCGGACCTAATAAAAGTTACAAAAGAAAGCTTCTTTGAAGCCTTAAAGGTCTGTAAGCCGGGTAATCATATCAATGACATATCAAAAGCTGTATTTGAATATATTACAGCTAGAGGGTATTCGGCGGTACGAGACCTAGTTGGACACGGAGTAGGAGCTAATCTTCACGAAGCACCGGAGGTTCCAAATTTCACAAGAATGAAAAAAGGACCTAAACTTAAACCGGGTATGACTCTTGCCATAGAGCCTATGATTAATATTGGAACCTATGAGGTATTATGGCTGGATGATGATTGGACAGTAGTGACTGCTGATGGAGAGCTTTCCGCACATTATGAAAATACAGTTTTAATAACTGAGGGTGAGCCGGAAATATTATCCAGAGCACAGGGTATAGAATTATAAACGGAGGACAGATATATGCCAAAAGCTGATGAAATAGAAATGGAAGGCGTTGTGTTGGAGAAACTTCCTAACGCAATGTTTCAGGTAGAGTTAGAAAATGGACTTAAGGTGTTAGCTCATATAAGTGGAAAGCTTAGAATGAACTACATCAAAATACTTCCAGGTGATAAGGTAACAGTTGTGTTATCGCCATATGACCTTACTAAAGGAAGAATTACTTGGAGAGCTAAATAAAAAATATTTTGTGTTTTACACAATTTCATATATTGCACAACAAAAAGGTTGTGCAAAAAGTGCTTGCATAATGTTCTAATTAGTGTTAGAATATCAATTTGTAGCGGACTTTTTTGAAAGGAGTGCATTTTAATGAAGGTTAGAGCATCAGTAAAACCGATTTGCGATAAGTGCAAAGTCATTAAAAGAAAAGGCAGTATTCGTATAATCTGCGAAAATCCAAAGCACAAACAGCGTCAGGGTTAATCTATTTTTAAAATAGGTCATCGTAGCACATTAGGTGTTTCGATCTGACAGGACATGTTAGGACAAGGTATTTAGGATGATAGCCCATCTATAACTATGCCTTGTATTTGTGCGTGTAATATTATTCCATATTACATTGCTAACAAGAAAGCGGCTGGACACATATGTGTCAAAAATTATGCAGATTTTCTGATATAGATGGTATGCATTTCACTTTTACTTAAGGCATTTTGTAAAAGATACCAATCAGACAGAGAACAAAAACAGTACTATTTTTACGGAGGTATATTAGAATGGCTCGTATTTCAGGTGTTGATTTACCAAGAGAGAAGCGTGTCGAGGTTGGACTTACTTATATTTATGGTATAGGTAAGACTTCAGCAGCAAGAATTCTTAAAGAAGCAAAAGTAGATCCTGATACTAGAGTTCGTGATTTAACTGATGATGAGGTTAAGAGACTCAGCGAAATCATTAACGAAACTCAGGTAGTAGAGGGTGATTTACGTAGAGAAGTAGCACTTAACATTAAGCGTTTACAGGAAATCGGATGCTACCGTGGAATCCGTCACAGAAAGGGATTACCAGTACGTGGACAGAAGACTAAGACTAACGCTAGAACTCGTAAGGGTCCTAAGAAGACAGTTGCTAACAAGAAGAAGTAAGTAGATAACCAGGGAGGTTTAGGTTAATGGCTAAGAAAGTTACTAGCACTAAAAAAGTGGCAAAGAAGCGTGTTAGAAAGAACGTTGAGCGTGGACAGGCACACATTCAGTCATCTTTTAACAATACAATTGT
>JAGALE010000343.1 GCA_017625335.1 Lachnospiraceae bacterium | reverse complement strand
GTCCTCCTCATTCTACTAAATTATTTTTTTACTAAAAATAATCTACTTCCTATACTTATCCAAATTCACTCCCTGACTCTTCGCCATCCTAATCAGCTCCTGTTCAGATGCCTTCTCAACCTTGGATAAGTCCATAATGGCCATGGGAAAGCCATTAAACATAGCTGTCCCGTAGTTGTCTATCATATCTTTTCGAAGCTTATCTGTGTTGATATCTATAGCAATCACCTCTCTTCTTTCTTTAACACTTTCACTCCACTAGGTCTATCAAATCGCCTTGACCTCTAAGCCATATATCTACTCCGTCACCATAAACCTCTGCCTTAATATGCCATCCACGCTCATCCTGCTTTATTATCTCTGCAGTAGGAAATCTATCAAGAACTGATTCAATACTTAATCCCTTGTAGACAAACTTTATTGTTCTAAGCTCTCCACCGAACATAAACTGTATTCGCTTTCTAAATTCTCCCTCTTCGAACCTATCTCTGTAAGGAAGATTGAAATGCTCGTCCAACACCTCATACTCTGCTATTCTGTCAATTCGGTAAATGGTTGGAAATGGTCTCTTAACCACATCTGGATTTTCCTCGCTTTCACACATAAACGCACATAGATAAAAATAGTACTCGGAAAACATAATTCCAACCGGCTGTATCATTCTCATTACCTTATCTGCTTCCTTAAGCTTCTGATAACGAATTTTCATTAATCTCTTTTCATACACAGCGCTAGAAATATCCCACATGGTATCTACAAATACTTTACCATGATGTGGTTCTAGATAATGTAGCTTCTCATTACCTATAAGAGAGGATACCTTCTTTAGATTGCCATAAGGAACACAGCATTGAAGGAGCTTATCTATGATGGGATACATTTCTTCCTTAACTAGCGCTCTACTTTCCAACAGAATTTTACACACTGTAAGTATCTCACTGTTGGTAAGGTTTTTCTTTTCATTTTGTACTAATATGTAGCCCTTCTTGTTGCGGTCATAAACAAGCCCTCTGTTTGACTCGAAATTATTTGCAAAGTAAGCTCTAATATCGTCCAAATCTCGTTGGATTGAGCGTTCATTTACTTCAAATCTTTCTGCCTCATCAGCCTTATTTATAACCTCGCCTTCTACTATTCTGTTGTAGATATTGATTATTCTTTCTACCTTCTTGTCCAATCAATGCCCTCCTTTCAACTAAATTCAACTCAATCATAATATTTATACCTAGACAAAATATGTCTATGTTAATATTTTTTTACCAACTATCTATATCATCCAACATTTCATCCAAATTCACCTGTTCCGAATCCCCATCCATCTTAAGCAGTTCCAGGTATACCCTAGCAGTGGTTACAGCATCTGCTAGCGCTCTGTGGGCCTGTGGATTTTCTATACAAAGCCTATCTGACAGCGCTTCTAAGGACACCTTCTTATCAGTAAATCCTAATCTGTCACCAAATTTTTCTGCATATTTCATAACATCAAAATACTTGTTAGTTATAATCCTGTTACTATACCTTCCCGCTCTTACAAGAAACCTACTGTCAAAAGCCATACAGTTATAACCTACCAATATGTCATCTCCTATAAAGTCTGCAAAGTCAGGGAATACCTCCCACATCTGCCTTGCATCCTTCACCATATCGTTGGTAATACCTGTAAGCTGTTCAACCTCAGCGGATATCCGACACTTATAGGGATATACCAACTCTTGAAATGTAAATTCCTTGCTTTCCACAACCTGTCCATTTACAACTCTAATAGCTGCTATCTCAGTCATAGAATCAATACTTGCATTCCTGCCTGTAGTTTCCACATCAAATGCCACAAATGTATCAAAGCTTGTTTCTCTAATTTCCACCGGTGTTGGATATTCGTCCCTCGACAGCTTATCAGGCACCTGAATTTTTTTAGTCTTGTACTCTATATGAACACCTATAGTTTCCATAAATTTTATATAAATTTCCTTATTCACTGGCGATGCTGGCATATATTCTACCTTTCCACCTGCTGCCTTACCTAATCTTCTAGCTCTTAAATCCTGTAGCTTGTCCTCAAGCATGTCCTTTAGTGCCCCATTAGCTAGTGCAATACCATTAAGCAGCAGCTTCTCGCCCTTATCATATCTTCTGGTTTGAGTATAAAAATCACCTAATATATAATACGCTCTATCAGGAAGTTCTGTCTGCTCATACAAGTAAGTAGCAAGCTCATCTGCTTTCTTATAATCATAATCCTTATAGTAGGCATCTATAAGAATTGCCGTCAGATTATTGCTCTGATACTTATTTAGTCCCGGCATATCCTTGCAACTATCATATGTTTCATAAAGCCACGGTCTGCTAGCCTTTTTTACTCCCATATTAGTTCCACACATGCTTAAAATCTGCATGTACTCTTTAATTGGAGACTCATACTCATATGCCATGGCAAATAACACATTTACCAAGTTTTCCTCCCTTGCGAAAGACCTTGCCACATCATCCCAAACCGGATTTATTCCACTTCCTATCTGATAGCTAATTATGTCTTCACATAATCTGTCCACATCCTTTGTCTGTCTGCATACGCCACATAATAGCTTCTCATATTCATTTCCACATATAATACATCTCATAGCTTAACCCTCTTGATTCGCACAACTTTTGCCACACACATATCTCATATCACAAAACTCACATGCGTATATATTTTGTACCTTTCTGTCAAATTTCTTAGCCTCAATGGCGGCAACCGTTGCATCTATCTCTTCTACAGTTTTATCAATTGCCTCCTGCTTGTATTCAAAGGTAATAAGGGGATTCCCATCTATTACACTTGTATAGTATAGATTCATCCTACTTACCTTCTTGCCATATCTTTGTTCTATCAGATATGCGTATATTTCCATCTGCTTCTTGTAATGCTCAACTCTTTCAGGATGTCCCTCTATATTAGGTTTAGGACCTGTCTTATAATCCACGATTTCCACCGTATCTCCTTCACCCTCTATAAGGTCAATGATTCCCTGCAGTATGTACTTAGGAAGAACTAGGTTAATCTCCTCCTCAGCCCTCCATACTTTACTTATTTCCTTACCTCTATTCTGATAATACCTAATTACCTGTTCCATAGCATTTTTCTGCTGTTCATCAGTTAGATAATATCCTGTCTGTTCCTTCATGGTTTCGTAGTTTAAATAGAACCACTCTTTAATCGCCTGCTCATTCACCCGGTCTATATGCCCGTCTATTACACAATTATTCAAATCCTCTAATGTAGCATGAACTAATGAGCCTACAGAAGTATGGAACATCTTATTCTGAGCAAATCTATATTCCTTATAATACTTATACTGAGTAGGACATCCGTCATACACTGATATATGAGAGGTAAAGGAATACACATGCTTATAGTTTACATCCTTCACCCGAGCAAACTCATAT
>JAGALE010000342.1 GCA_017625335.1 Lachnospiraceae bacterium | reverse complement strand
GTAGCATCCGATACTCCGAGAGTGAAAGTTGCTATGTTATTCTCTACACTAAAAAGAACAGTTGATGCATCATATGCAGGATTCCAATAGCTAACACCTTTTGAAAAATCACTATTAAGGATAAGATTTCTTCCTCCTATCTCTATATCCTCCACCACTTGTTTTGCAAGTCCCACACTTGCTATGGTCTTATCGGGAGAAGAGGTAGTAGGCTCTACGGTCATAGAAGGCGTACCGTTAAGAGCTATGCTTGTCTGGATTTTGGCGGGGGTGATAGCTGCGGTGGCTATATGGGAAGTAGTTACTAGGTCGTTCATTGTTCTTAATTGTTTCCAATCCCTATTAAATATATGAGAAGTGGACGTAGTATCAACAGTGATTGAACCTACACGAGTAAATACCTTACCATTATTCCAATAATCAAAGAACATTTGAGCTATATTATCACTTTCATTACCTCTAATAGTTAAAAGATTACTATGCCCTTTTTCATTAGGTTGATTTACTGTACTAGTTGCCGATGATGTTCTATACATCCCTGCCTTAAGATAGGTATCACTATTAAGGTCGTTGCCCCAAGATATATTTACAGGATAAGCCATAACAGCCTCTGCCACACCAGATGTTAAATTGGTTTTGAAAGACGGAGCTGTTATATTTCCTGTTAAAGTACCTCCAGATAATGGGAGTTTTCCATCTAGAGCCTCCTTCAACCCTTGCACCTGCTCTATGGGGAAATCCATTGCAGAGACAACACCTTTAACCTCTTCTTTACTTTCGCTTATTGTTTGCGTCATAGCCGTGGTAGTAGGATAATTGGATAGTTTTGACTGAAGGGTTTCAGGTCGTACAAATGCCATCTCGCTAGGGTCATTATCACTCACATGACCATCATTTACCTCTGCTTGTGTGGCGGCTCGCACTATTCCTGCCCCTGTTTCTGTGGCGTTACTTGGGATAATAGATTGAATATCATCCTTTGTAGCAAAATTATTTTGTTTAAGGACTTCCTCTACTTCATCTCCCACAGCATTAGTTACATCTTTCCATATTTTCCAATCCCCGCTATCCTCATCATAGAGGCTATTGGCTTTTTGAGCTACTGTTTCTCCATTTTCTATCTTGGTTATTTCTGCATCAGTATAATCTTCTGCATGGGATTTTGAACGGGTTTCAGCATTGGAGATTTCTGTTTTTATATCCTCTGGGGCAGGTGTCCAATCGGTTGCTTTGTTGCCTTTTTCTATTTTTACATTACGTAATTGGAATGAGCCTGCTGTGTTTCTATTTCTATTAGTTCCAAATCCAAATCTATATAATCCGCTTATCTCTGATGTGAATGTATAGATAATTCTTTTCCATTCTGATGTTATACCATAAATATAAAAAGACTTATTACCTTGACCTTCTTGACCTATAAAATAACAATAGTCAAGAGCAGTGTATTCATCGCTTCTACAATCAAATGAAACCGTATATTCTTGCCCCACCTCAAATAGTATAGCTGAAGTTTGTAAAACCGTAGCATCCGATACTCCGAGAGTGAAAGTTGCTATGTTATTCTCTACACTAAAAAGAACAGTTGATGCATCATATGCAGGATTCCAATAGCTAACACCTTTTGAAAAATCACTATTAAGGATAAGATTTCTTCCTCCTATC
>JAGALE010000341.1 GCA_017625335.1 Lachnospiraceae bacterium | reverse complement strand
CTATCATCATCTTTCTTAGCTTTGTCTTTTATTCTTATGATTGGTTTTCCCTTCCACATTTGAATAGTAGCATTTTCAATTCTTTTAACGTTGATTAATGCTATTACTTCATCTTTTGACATTTCAATCTGTCCTGTATCTGTTTCAACCACATAAGTTGTAATTTTGTTTCCAACTTTGATTGTTCTTATTATCTTCATAAATGACTACCTCATTAATTCTATTACAAATACTTCTTCATATAAAGTATAATATCTATATCTCACTATCCTTGTACTCTGTGAATCTGTATTATCTCCAGATTTAAATGTTCTATCAAATATCTTCTTAGGTGATAGATGACTATATTTACTTACTATACCCTTCATGTAGTCATTTACTTCAGCCTCTGTTTTACAATATTCTATAGTGTATCCGTTATGAATTATTCTGTACATCACTAATTTCCTCCTCAATCTTAATATTAAAAATAAATTTTAATTACATTTGTATTTAATGCTAATTATTTAGTATACTATTTATGTCGGATGAAAACTAGTGATATACCTAATTGTATTATCCCTCTTTTACACCATAAACTTTGGCAAGTCCAATTGTTTTTCTTGCCCAGTTAATATGAGTTTTGGCTTCATTCATTCTATTACCACCTACACTCTTCTTTACACCAGTAGTATTAGTATTCATTCCTAGAATACTCATAGCATCCTCGTAGTCCATCTTATCCACAATTAAGCTCTGATGAATAATAGGCAACTGACTAGGATGAATACTTGTTTTACCAATAAAAGCATTTAATTTATCTGCGTAAAGTTCTTTCTTTAGTCCTTCTGCCCATCTTCTATCTTCAGGGTGTTCTCCATTTTCAAAGTATTCCCAAACTGGACCGCTGACGATATAGTTTTTACCAAAAACGTTTACAATATCATTAAGTACACTTCTTACTACACCAATATCGTAAATATCATCATTCATACTACGTCTGATGCCATAAACCTGACAGAAGTCTGCACCCCCTACACGTATATTCAATACATTGTCTGCAATGTCACGAAGTTTATCATTCATGTATAATAAGTTGTCCATACGAAGCTGTCTATACATAGTGTTCTTATTTTCAATAATTGGCATGATGTATAGTTTAGTTCTGTACTTATCATAAACTTTATTTGCTACTTCCTTAAATGTATTGATATATCCATCACAAGTTGTTTTATCAAATTTAGGAATATTGAATCCAGTAATATACTGAATGTCATCTTTTAGCATATCATATGTATCCTGAATATGCTTCTGTTCTCTTACTCTTACAAAAATAAGAGGAACATCATTAATTGTAATTACACCATCTTCAACTGCTTTACCAATTTCTCTAATAGTTGTCTGAATAGCCCTCTGTCCAAAACCTACAAGGTCATCCCCTAAGCTGTCTTCAAGGTCTAATACCATAGATTTAATGAAACTGTACTCACCACTAATGATTTTCTGAGCAATCTTAGTATTGCTTGCTGGCATATATAATAATCCACCTACTGCATACTGCAATACTTCCTTAGGACTATTCTTATTCCATTCTTCAGCCTTTACTACAATGTTAACATTTTCATAGTGATGTCTTGTTCTTCCTTTATTACTGTAATCGTATCTCATATTATTGTTCTCCTTTATCTTTTGATTTTATCTTGCTAATTTAACTGCTGCTATTACTTCTCTATAAGGTGATTTACCATATTTACCTCTTGTTAAACTTCCCCACTGTGTCATGTTACCATCTAAACCCTTATTGTATGGTTTAACCACTCCATATGTACACCAAGGAATTGTAATTCCTCCTAGACTAGCTAAAGCTAGTCCTTCCCTGCATACTAAAAGATCATGCATCTTTTTATCATCTCTTATGTTGTACTTTTTAAAGTATTTTTCATATCTTTTATCTGACCAAAAATTCTTACTTGTGTTTTTATCACTATGACATACGTTTTTACCTACTAACACAATCTCACCAATCTGGTCATTATTGGTCTTTAATACAAAATCTGTAGATTCAACATCACAATTAAAATTGTATGTTCTTACAGTTTCTTTGTTTCTAAATCTAGGTAACTGATCAAATTCACTTACAAGATCGCATCCTACAAAACCTCCGTTCATTATAAGTGTTCCAATTGTACACCCGTTTTTTATGCTATTAGCAATAATTGTCATTGCTCCACCATTAAATACATATTCACTATGCTGAGGTAAGAATGTACTGATTGAAATTCCCATTTTTTCAATCATTTTTTCTCTTTGTATTCCACAAGGTTTCTTAGGTAATGGGTCTAATACTACTTGTGAAAGTACACCTAAATCATGCAGATATTCAATAGCTACCATGTCATCTATATCATCATCTAAATCTGCAATATAAATTACTTTGTCTTTTTCTTTATTATTCTCTCTCAATTAACTATACTCCTCTGTTTACAATGATTTAAACATGTTTGTTATTTTATTCATATCCTTAACTGTATCTTCGCTTATTCTGTCACTCTTAGGTCTTACAACTGTACTTATCCTATCTATCTCTTCTTGAGTTATATTTTGATTTGCCGTTGCAACTGTTTTATTGTAAAAATCAATTACACCTAATGAGATTACTAAATATCTTGGGTCTATTTCACAATCTATGTAAAGCCCATCTAAACTTCTTACTCTTGATAATGCAACATATAATTGTCCACAATCCCATGAATAAGGTGATAAGTTTACCTTATCAAATGTTTGACCTTGACTTTTGTGAATAGTGATTGCATAAGCTAGTTTTAAAGGAAATTGAGTTACTGTACCTATTTGTTTAATAACTAGTTTTTCTTTAGTTCCAGAATAATCTACATCATACTTATAAATCGGCCAATCATATCTCTCAATATTAACTGTCCATCCATTATCTAATTTGACTGATATATAATCTCCTGCTAAATCAACTACTTCACCCATTGATCCATTATAAAATACACCGTCTTTATCATTAACAAGTGTCATTACTCTTGCACCAACTTTTAATTGAAGTATATGCTCTACTGATGTTGAATTTTTAAGTATTTCATTACCCTCAATATCATCCTCGTATGTAATGATAGATTGATACTCAACTAGTTCAGCATCAATTTTACTAAGACCTCTATCATTAATTGCTTTTACATTTCTATTTAACCCACACATATTTATTGCACTGTCATCTCTAACTTTAGATGATCTATTGTACAAATCCTCTATGCAAGTTTTATCTCCTAATCTGATTTTATTCAAATACTCTATAAACTCTTTATTATCTTGTCTTACAACGTCTAAAAGTATTACATTTTTAAATTCATGTAATGTCCAGTAAACTGATTCAAATGCAAATCCAAGTCCAATGTCTCTTCCATAGTAATTATCAAGTACTTTCTTTTCATCAGCTGTGGTAACAGGAGGCAGTTGAAAGAAATCACCTAATACAATTAATTGAATAGGTTTTTTACCCCTAGCAATTCTTTCACTGTTAGCTCTTAATACTAATTTACTAACATACTCAAATAAATCAATACGACACATGCTGATTTCTTCAATGACTAATACATCAGTATTTTCAAGTGCAGAATCATCTTTACCAACCCTTTTAATCCCTACCAATGGTCCTAATGGTATATTGAATTGGTTATGTAATGTTACCCCACCTATATTACCAGCAGCTATTCCTGTAGGAGCCAAAACCATTATGTTTTTACCATCTAATTGAGCATCATATATAAATTTTCTTACTACATAACTCTTGCCTGTTCCTGCATCACCTGTAAGAAATATGTTAAATCCCAGTTTCATCAATGTATATGCATAATTCTGTAAATATGTAAATTCACCCATCTGTTACTGTTCCTTAATTTTTCTTCCATTGATATCATATATTTCATTTATTTTAGAATGCTCTATGTTAAAATTACCGTTTTTTCCCATAGTAATTCTATATACTAAGCTGTCTGATATTACTAATACCTCTGCCTCTGTATCCTCTGTTTTATCATTTACAATAACTCTAAAAGGATCAAATATAACTTCTCTATGTTTACCATCACCCCATACCCCTACTAAGGAAGCTTTACTTCCAATTATATCTGTTAGATTTATTTTATGACTATTTTTATCATATTCATCTAATAATTCTTTAGCTTTTTCAATGTCATTTTCTTTAATAACTTTGCTAATATCTTCAGGTAATTTGTATTTATCTGCCAATCCAGCTAAGCAGCTTAAATAATCTATGCCATTATTCTGTTTATTCATGTATTCCTCCAATATATTTAAATATCAATTTCATTTATTAATGCTTCAAATTCAGCTAATTCTTCATCTGTTAATTTAGACTCAATTCTATCCATAAAATCTCTGAACTTGTCTTGAAGAGACTTTGTCTTAATTGTTTCCCTTTCTTTAACAAAATTAGATTGTTTGATTATATTAATAAATCTCTCAGGTACTACAATAGGCTTTCCTGTTCCACTTATCTTTACTTCTTCGTATTCCTCACTAGACATAACAGGTATAGCATCAAGCCCATAAGTATTAAAGAAATCTTCAGTGATTGCCTCAATCACTTTTTCATTTGAGTACAAAATTGAACCAAAGTATCTAACATCTAATTTATCTTGCTTAAACAGTTCCACTGCTTTATCTTTCATTTTATCATCATTTGATGCTGCAATCTGCCATAATACAGATGACTCCCAGGAAATACTAAAGTCACTTACCATCCTTCTGTCTCTATCTAATGAAAGTATATTAGGCATAAAATCGTATCCAAATGATAATTCATCTATGTGTGTCACAAATAACCCTTTAACATAAATGTTACCCTTTTCTTCTTCATTTAAAATAATATTCCCTCTGGATGGGTTATCAAAGGATTTAATTGACTCTCTTCTAAGATTTAAGTTCTTAGTAACAATTTCATGGTATTCATCTTCTGAAATTCCACTGACCTCAATAGTTAAATTATTGTCAGGAACTTTTTTCCAAACAGGTTCTCTATCTACAAATACTGTAGTAATTAATTGCCCGTTGAATCTCTTACTCTTAACTAGTCTAACTTCCCATACCTCTCTTGCTCCATAGTTATAAACTGTGACTTTCTTACCTTCTCTAAGAAGAACCATGAATGCAATTTTATATCCTTCTCCCCATTTTCCAATTGTATTTTTATTATCTGCTTTTGTAGTACATCCTAATAACAAGCTTTCAATAGGTAGTTTGGATGTTTTATTTGATACACTAATTGTATTATTCTCAAATTTCCATTCCATCTTATTTTCAGGATTGACTGTTTCATTATCCAGTGCATTCTGAAATATTTCTCTTAATGCCTCCACAATACCCCAATCAGGTACGTATCCAGTTGAAATTGTTAATTCATACTTACTTACCATGTTTGTTTCCCCCATATTATTATCAAATTTTTAATTAAAATTTACTATATAATATTAACATGTTTATTTAATGGCATAAAAATTGCAACTAGTTGTATAACTTATATCACTAGTTGCAATTTTTATTAATAGCTTAATTCCACTGTATCCATTTTTAATTCTAGCTCTTTATCACGTATATTAAATCTTATTTTATTGTTTAATGTAAACTCTTGTATGATATTTCTTGCATATTCCATATCGGTAATCTTATCTCCCTTAATTGGACAATACAGATTTATAACAATACTATTACCTGATTCCAGATCTGTCTGCATGTATACCTTATCATATTCAATGTTATCATAATCTATATCTGCTAAGCTGTCTACATTAACCTTGTTTCCATTATTATCTATAATATCGTATATAACAGTATTTGGTATGCTCAATGAGTTATAGCCAGCACCCCAACCCTCAAGATTAATCAATAACTTATATTGCTTAAAGGGTTTATTATTTATACTATCTTCTGTTTCTACCTTAGTATAATTAGTTAATATAAATGTCGTGTCATCTATATATGTTACTTTGTTATGCTCAAGACAACCAAAGGATGCCATATTCAATAATGAGTTATCTGTATCTTTTATTATATATTCATGTGTAATATTGTATAATGAGTTGAACTCATCTTTTAATCCTATTATTAACTTAATATTATGTATGTCTTTATTATATTTAAATTTTATTACATAAATATTTTGTATGTTTTTTTCTATTATTGCGTTTGTGAAGTTAGTTTCATTAATGCACATTGATATTTTGAAATTACTAACCATATCATTATCAAGATTACTTGCCTCAAATAGTAATGGAATATAATATATTTTATTACTATTTTTATCATCTGCTACATCTACAATGCTATACATCTCACTAGCTTGATATATACTTAAGTTATCTAGCATCATTTTATAATCTTGAAGTGTGTAATCCCCTATTATAATTGACATTGCTTTTTCATTCATTGTATTATCTAATATTCTAGATTGTTTATTAATATCATTATTTGCTTCCTTATTTGAACACCCAGATATTATCATTAATATGCTTAATGTAATTAATATACATAAATGCTTTAAATATTTCATTTTAAAAATCACCCATCTTTTAATTTTACTTTACCTAAAATCATTATTTAATTAGTTGCTTAATATTTTATATCTAATGTTTTTATCCTTAGTTTATTGATTTTATTCCTACCATTTGTTTTTACTCTATTTTAAAATGTATTATCCATTTTTGTAAAGTTTGTAGATTACTCTATTTTTGTCCTAAAATCTATCATATCAATAAATCTACATATTTTTTGCTGTCATTTTCATATCGATGTTTAAAAAATGTATAACCATTTTATTACTCAATGTATTATAACTTCAAAAATTCAAAATTTTTTACTAATAGGATATATCATATAGGATATATCATTTTAATTATAAATGTCTAACCAATATGTCTCTAACTGTTTATTATACTTCATACAGTTTTTCTTACAAAATTGATGCATCTCGTTAGATAATACACTTGATATCACTATTTTTGATATGTATTTATTACCTTTTAAACTGTTAATTAATTTTGTTAAGTTACCTTTTCTTCTCTCTGTCTCTTCTATATTTATATTAGCTAAATCAACTGCCACTTTGTCTTTATCTTCATAAATTAATCTAATATATAATCTAGTTCCTGATTCGTTATATATGTTTAAAGCATTACCCCCATAACAAATATATGATTCAAATTCTCCCCAAAGATTATTTACTATTAGTCTTTCTATCTCTCTTGCTAAATCAATGTCTGCTCTTAGTCTCTGTTTATAAATCATTTTTCTTTACCTAATAAATAAAATATGCAATATAAAAATATATATCCGAATAATGAATTTAATCTTCTAAAAAATTCCAATATTTGCATTGTCTGTAACCATTCATCTATTGGTACTCCTAATCCATTACCTACTGTTGCTTTTATTACACTGGATATTATAAATGATATCCAGAATCCTATAAGGCTATATCTTTTAAAGTCTCTAATTACATCAGTTAATTTATTAATTTTATCTTTCTTATTTTTATTGTCTTCCATTTTATTAACTAGTCCTATTACTTAAAATACTTGGATACACAACAAATGTATCCAAGTATTTTACCTTTAATTTAACCCTATTCTTCAGGTGTTTCTTCTGCGCCTTCCTCAGGTTCTACCTCTGCATTTGGGTCTAACCCTAATGCTATCATTTCATCCATAATCTTCTGTTCTTCTTCACTCAATGGAGCTGTTGAATCATATGCTACAGGAGTACCATCTGGATAACTTAATGTTCCATCTTCATTTTTAATAAGTTTACCAATTTTGATTAAATGCTCCAACTGCTCATCTGTATAATCTACATTAATATCAAATTCATCAGGCATCTCAACTGTTTCAGCTTCTTTTACTGCCTCCTTAGCTTCTTCTGATGAATATAATTCATATGCTAAAGGGTTTGCTTCATAGTCTACAGCTCTTTCAGCAGCTGTCATTACTCTATCTTCTGTCTGAGAGCTATTATATTCAGTTGCTTTTGCTTCATCTGTTAAATACTCAGCTAAAAACTCTTTATACTTACCAATCTGTTCATCTGTCCATGTTGGGTAAACTGAGTTTGCATAATCTTTAATATCTGCTGCAGGAATATTTTTAATATATTCTATATCATCTTCATATGTACTAATTGATTCTCTTAATGTCTGTAACATTTTAATTTCTTCATCTGTTGCTTCTGCTATATTTGAAATGTTACCTTCTATTAATACTAATGACACTACTTTACCAGGTTTAAGTAATTCAGCATATTGTTTACTATCCTCATCGAGTGTCATATACATCTGACCTACAAATCCTTTGTCTGCTGAATCTTCTTTAGCTGCTACATTCATTAAGAATGAATAACCAACCATACTGTACTGTACAACACCAAAATATGCACTAGCTACAGCCTTTGTATCTGTTCCATCTAATGAACCATAATCCTTAGTTTCACTAGTCTCTTCAGTACTAATTCCTTCCTCACTTTTTTTACCGCAGCCTCCAATTGTTAAACCTACAATTGAAATAGCCATTAATAAAAGCAAAATTTTCTTCTTCATTTTTGAAATGTCCTCCTCTTAAACTATTAATTTTTATACTATATTTGAAAAAGGATCTATAATCCCTATTTCACTGATTAGAATACTGCCATCTGTAAATTTAAATGTAATTTCATAATCTGTTCGTCTAGTCTGTTCTATTTCACTACTATTTGACATGAATCTTTTATCTAACTGAACATTCATATACACTTCATTTGCTGTTTTAATTTTGAAATCACCAGCTTCATTACTCAGTAACGGTTCATCTATACTTGCAAATCTTGCATTTTTCATTACTCCATTATTTATTAACCCTTTTGTTTCATTGTATATTTCTGTTATCTCAGATACTGAAACATCTGATGTAAAGTATTTACTAAACTCATCTAATGTCATTCCTTCATTAAGCTTTGTCATTACTTCATTTAGTATGTTAAATACTCTTTTTCTAACTGAAATAATCTCGTCATCTGTCAATGTAACTGTTAGCTGATAACTTGAATCCAGTTTACCAGGATTTATTGTTGCTCTATCCTCTTTAAATTCTGTTATTAAATGTATTTCCATATCAACTGCTGGTATACTGCTTATTATGTATCTATCTAAATTTTCTAATTCTTGTTTGTTTGATTTTTCTAATTGTATTCCTCTTATAAATACTGTTGAATCCTTAGGTACCTCTAATATAAAGTTTTCTTTACAAAGCTTTGTTTCCATATTGGAATGTCCTAAGTTTATTTTTAATTGACCATTATCATTACTATTAATGTATATATTGTAATAATCTCCTTCTATTTTTAATTCTACATATTTGTTTTTATCATCTACTTCATGTGTTTTAACTGACTCTATAATATCATAATTTTGCTGTATATATGCTAATTCTGAATTATGCTGTATAAACTCTCTTAAGTCCTCTCTATCATATAGTACACTATCTTTTATATCTACATAACTTAATGCTTCTACATAATCTCCTGCATGTATTGCTTTAATAAACAATATTGCTAATCTATCTTCCTCTGTCTCAACACCTTGAATACCATCAAATTCATCAGCTATAGCATCTAAGTTATCCTCATCTATAACTTGTTTTTTATCAGCTTCAATCTGTTTTTTATCAGCTACATCTTCTTGAAATGTATTTTCAGTTTCATTATTAATGTCTTTACTTAACTCTGAATTAGTACATCCAAAGCTAATTAATGCCATTACCACTATTGCACACATCAGAACTAATTTCTTCATTATTGTTTATCTCCTCATTATTTTGTGTCAATTGCTTATGACTAAATGAACCCCACTCACCTTTAATTTGTCTTAACTCTGACTTAGTCACACTATATTTTGTTATTTTATTTATTTCTTCATACCCTAGGTAATAAATTGAATCCGCTATTTTATCTCTTTGTTCCTTAGTCTTACCTATTAATATTTTGCCTAACTTAGACTTATTTCTAAGTATACCTGAATTATAATTAGCTATTTCTTCTGCTTTTTGATGTGCTAATTTCTCATCATCTGTCATTATCTCCTCATTATCCTCTTTAATATCCTCAATTTGAATTGCTTTAAGTGCATCTTTTATGTCTGAATAAATTCCTACTTTTGTTCCTTGTTGCTCCCAAAATGTAATCAATGGATTGTATCCGTGATCATTTGAAATTATTGCGTAATGTGTCTTGGGCGCACTTCTAATTAAAAAGCCTAAATATGATGATAATTGGAAATCCAATGCATTACTACCATTACTTACACACTGTACTACCTCAATTTTCTGAGCCTTACACTCCCTTAAATTTAATGCGTCTTCTAATGAAACTGATACATTAGCTGCACCAAGGAAAAGATATATAATATCCTTTTCTCCTACAAGATTACTATATTTTAACGCTCTATTTGCAACATTTTCTGTGTCAACTAAAAATACTGTACGCATATATTTATCCTTTGTAAAATTATTTTAATTTTTATAATTTATTATATTTTAATGATTAATTTTAGGTAATAAAAAATTGGTATAGCCGTCTAATTACACTATTAGTTGCTATACCAATTTTTATATATAACCCATGAATGCCTAATTAATTAAACCTCTTCTGTATCCTCAGTAACCTGCTTACTTGGTAAATCATCTAAGCTACAACCTATTCCCCTATACAATACCTTATCTTTATATATTTGAGCCTCACAATTAACTATTTGACCTCTTCCAGCTAAGAAAGCTACTTGGTCCCTACTAAACCTACTACTCTTATTTGTATCTAGATCTTCCATATGATACCCAACAACTTCCCTTTTGTTTAAGTATCTTCCTGTGATTTTATATTGTTTTCTCTTTGCTCCCATATTAACCTCCTATTCTAAATTCTATAAGGTGTCTAAAATTTTATAATATGTATCATCTAAATTTTTTAGTTTTTCTGAACGTAATTTCACTACCTCATTTGCTATATTTTTTGCTACATTGTCATTAATGATATCTCTTACTAGTATTATTTCTTTTAATCCTAGTTTATAATTATCTGTAAATGTTATTTTATTTATGCTGTTATCTAGTTCTACATCTATTCCCCAATTATTAAGTGTAGTTTTTAGTCCATTTACTATACCTTTTGTATTTGTAATGGATCTTTTAGCTATAACATCTTTAGTCTTAAGATATATCCAACCACCTAGAATGTATATTTCTGCATTTCTAATATAATTATATTTAGCTTTTTGGGTACTTAACCAATCTCTGTTAAGTACCCTTTTAATTTTAATTGGCAATTTTGTTTTTCCACCCAAGTAGTAATAATTAGCTAAGTTAGCAAAATACATCATTGTTGTTTTATTTGAATGATCACCGGCAATTATTTGATTCTCTATCCCCAAAATCTTTTCACTTGAACTTGTTATTACTCCTGCCATATAAATTCTCCTATTTTATTGTAACTTGTTCAGAAGGTAATTCATCTATGTTACAATTCACACCTCTTAATAATAACTGTCCATTCCATCTTTGAACTCTG
This sequence comes from Lachnospiraceae bacterium, assembly GCA_017625335.1. Taxonomy (GTDB): domain Bacteria; phylum Bacillota; class Clostridia; order Lachnospirales; family Lachnospiraceae; genus Coprococcus_C. The sequence goes on along the minus strand of JAGALE010000341.1, from coordinate 3,316 downwards.
GCATTACCTATTCTACCTTGTTCAGCTAATTCTAGTACCTTTGCCCTACTCAATCTTTTAGTAGCATTACCTGCATTTTTCACAATATAACCTATTGTATTATTACCTTGTTTCATTGTACCTATTAGCATAAATTGTGTCATTGCTTGTTCGGCTGTGATGTCTTTTCTAATTTTACCAAGTGCCTCTGTATTCTTAAATTCTCCATCTATTTGCTTAGTTGGAAGATTATCAAAGTTAATCCCCTTACCTCTAAGTAATACTTTACCATTGTAAAGCTGTGCCTCACAGTTTGTTACCTGATCTCTACCTACTAGGTAACAAACCTGCTCTCTTGTAAACTGAGCTGATTTATCACTATCAATTGACTGTAACTGATATGCTACTGCTTCTTTACCATTCATGTATCTACCTACTATCTGATACATTGTTCTTTTAGAATTAAGTGTTTTTGCACCTCTAATGCTTTTTGGTACTGGTATCTCGGCTGTTTTTAATTTAGTATTAGCATCAATTAAACCTGGAAATGCTCTCATATCATATGTAGTTGGGAATACCTCCCCATTAACAACCCATACATCATTTAAATTAGGCATTCCGTTCATATCTGCACATACTAAGAAATCACCCTTACCATGCCCTATACCAGTTCTATTAGCTAATAATGTGTCTCCCCAGGATGTCTGAACTGGAAAATTCTTAATCCCTAAAGGAAGATGAAATGCCCAGTTTGATACTGCATCTGCTGCTGGGATTGTTTTAAGATGTAACCAATCAATAGTACCATCTGCACCCATTTTTTCTTGAAGGTATTCAGCTGTAATTGGTTTACCATCTAATGTACAGTATGTCTTAGCTAATTTACCAAAATCTATTGCCCATCTTTCACCTATGGTACCACTTATAATAAACTGCTTATTTTTATCAGTTGTATATGTAACGGCTTCTAATTTATTAGTCTCTGTAGTGCCTAATTCTGGTCTACACACATAAACTTCATATTGTTTCTTTCTTGTTCTTTTCCAATTATTTGGATTCTGAATTTCTTGCATTATATTTTGAGATGTTATAGCTGCCATGATTGTTCCTCCTATCAATGTCATAATTCAATTATAAATGTTACAATTTTAATTTAATTATCTTAATTTTTTAAATAAATTAAATTTACTTAATTTGTCAATTATGATTGATATATCGTATATATCTTATAATACTATTGTTATTTTTAAATATTATATATTGTCAAATACTTGATATATTGTTATAATGATTTAAATAACAATGTATATTTTAAGTCCAAATATAAAAAGATGCTATAATAGCGTATTATAGCATCTTTACTTAACTAACTTTATATCCTTTTTCTTTTAAATTCCCAAAATTGCCTCTGTTTCCTTAGTCATTTTTGATATGTAGTTATATATTTTTAATCTGTCATTACTATTTGTTTTTAATGCTTTAATTGCAGCTCCTCTAATCCCACCTATAGCTTCACTTGACATCTCATTTTGATCTATGTATTTTGATTTATATTGATTAGTATTACACACTAAACCTATTCTTCCGAACATATCATCAAATGTTATATACTTTGTCTTATTGTTTCCATTTTCAAATATAGGTAGTGTAACTGTCATGAATCCATCTGTATCTGTTTTACTTGGCTCCTTTACAGGTACTATACCCAGTTGTATTGCATCATAATACATTTGTTTAAATGCTTTAAGCACTGTTTTATTACCTGTAATTCCCATTGTAATTATGTGTGCACCTTTAATTATAGGTACTGAAGTTGATGATATTAGTGCACCTGCTAAACAATTTCCTGCTAGTGCAATTTCTATATGAGATTGTTTAAATACTATATCTTTATTTATATAATCTTGAAATGTTTTTATACTATTCATAGCTTTTGCTATATTATTTCTAGATGTCTTAGCTAATTTAGCCATATCGTCTATTTCTTCATCTGTGTATCTAACCACTATTGAGTATGATTTATCTAATTCTAAATATTGTACCTCTCCATTACCTATAAGTATTTTACACTTATCTATGCTTAATGGACTAGTTATATTAGTATATGTATCATGTAGTAACATACCCGTAACTTTATTTCCATCTTTTATAATTGCAATCTCATGATATCTCTTTAACATTCAATAAGTACCTCCATTATTGCACTATAGTTTAATTTTATCTGCATCAGGTTTTGACAATAATTTCTGCCTTGTATCAAAACATTGTGTATGATCATAATTTTCTATTTCAGTGTTATTTAATATTAGGCTGATATTATGCTCCATACAATGACATCTATAATAATATTCACCGTCTGTTCCCGCATATAAAGGTGTTCTTTCTTTGATTAACTGAGAATTGTTTTTAATTTCTGTATCTCCAGATTTAAAAAGTTCACCAACTGCTTTAGATTTATCTCTCATTGAATTACCTGCATCACTAATAACTATCTCGTTTTCTATATCTGTTTTACTTAATTTATTACCACAATCACAAGTAAACCCTTCTTTTCCCATGGTTATTAATTGTTCAGGTGTTATTAAATTACCTTTATAACAATCTGGACATACCCAAAATAAACCTGCTCTATCACAATCACAAAAGATATGTCTATTTAAAACATCATGTAAATCCTCACCTAAAAACTGTTTACGACACTGTCTACACTCAACATCACACTTGTATCCATCATCTGTAATGTATTGTCTAATTATTCTCATATCATTAAAAACTGTGTTTGTATAATCCCTCTGGTATACTCCTTTATAGAATGGATTTAACTCTTTTTTCTTACATTTATCACATTTATATACTTTGTTTTTATTAGTATTTGTGAATGTAATAGCTGAACCACAGTTCTTACATATAAGTGTCGTTAAGAATCCATCTCCCTCACGTCTTACTTTTACAAAATAACCTGGATTTTTTTCTTGTATTGACTCTTTATAAGCTGTAAGCTTAGCTGATTCTTTATCTGCTGTTTTTTGTCTTTTTTGTTGCTCTTTAAAATTTTTATCTGCTTTTTTCTTTTGTTCACGCTCTATTTCTCTCTCAACTTTTTCCTGTGCTTTTCTTTCAGCTGCTTCTACTCTTCTCTGTTCTGCCTGATCTAACTTTGTTTTAGCTTTGATTTTTCTATCCCTAATTTCTTTTCTAAGACTAATCTCTCTTTCCTCTGCTTCCTTATAAATTTTTGTGCATCTTCCGCAGCCTATCTTACTTAATGTAGCTGCTGCCTTAATATCATATATTTTTATATATCCACATCTATTGCACTTTAAAACTACATGTGTAG
>JAGALE010000340.1 GCA_017625335.1 Lachnospiraceae bacterium | reverse complement strand
TCCCAGGTAATTATCTTATTTTCAGCATCAACTGTTGCATATTTCTTAGTTAACCAATCATCCTTAACATATACTGTTGAAGTCGCTTCGTAGGTCTTATCGTATGGTGTTATCACCTGAGCCTTATTAGTATACGCAGTATTTTCAAGACCTGTTCCTGAGCCAGTTGTTGTTGTGCTGTATTCGATGGTTATTTTTCCAGTTTCTGTTCTATTTTCGTCAAAAGAATATGTATAATTCATATCCTTAAACTGACTCGCACTAAAGCTGGCTATATCTTTGTTATTTCCTTTAATATTTACATTACCTGTTATTTCAGTTCCTGCGGGGATAATATCTTTTATTGAAACTCCAGCCAATGGCGCAACATCTCCATCATTAACAGTTATACACCAGAAAATAGTATCATTTTTCGCATCATAGCTACCCCACTTAGTTACCCAGTTCTTGTATCCAAGTGCAAAGGTTTCTGATGAGGCTGTCTTACCATTAGAATTTGTAACCTTAGCTGTATTGTAATATGCTTTTTCTTCACTTGAACCCCAATAATTAGAACCAAAAGCCTTTGTATCTACAAATGCTGTGTATGAAACTGTGTATTGTTTTCCCTTTTCAGGAGTATTAACAGTGTATGTTATCTCATTCCCATTAACTGTCGGATCATTAGCAGTATTTCCATCAACCTTAAATGTTCCTGGCTTATAGCTTAGATAACCTCCGAAGGTATCTGTAAGTGTAATATAATTAGCATTGCTATTCTCTGTGAATGTCACTGTAAAATCTTGACAGTATTTTCCGTCAGCATCCACATACACTCCATCACCACTTCTAGCCTTATAGACTGTCGGCATGGTTTCAGGATTTGTAACCTGAACTGCTATTGTCTGGGTACCTATCTTAACCGAAGACATTCCCTTGTCATCCTCAGTCAGCTTAGATGTATCAATAGTTGCATCAATTTCAAGTCCACCTGTTATGTTGCTCTTCTCAAGCAAGGTTGAATCAGTAATCTTCATATGAAGCTTACCATTACCATCTATAGTATATGTACCTACTGCTATACCATTTTGAAGAACTGAGCCTGAACTATTGGCAACAACTACTCCTGCACTTGCAAGAGGAAATGTAATGTCAGTTTCAGGGGTTATAGGTGTTGAATCAGTATTAGAAACAGCCCAATCCATCTGGATCTTAACCTTATCACCATTCTCAAGGACGGTATTAGCATCAATTATTACTTCCTGGTTGTTAACGTAGGTTGTAACTGTAATCTGTGCTTGGGTTAATTCATACTCACCAGCAGCTCCATTTAAATCTGCTCCTTCTACAATGCCATTTTCAACAATAACAACTGCTTCTGTGTTAGTACCTTCTGTACTTACACTTTCAGTGCTAGTAGCTTCTGTGCCAACTGTCTCTGTAATGACATTTTCAGTGCTGGTAGCTTCTGTACTAACGGTCTCTGTGCTGACACTTTCAGCACTAGTAAACTCAGTACTCGCTATCTCAGTGCTCTCTCCTTCTTCACTGACATCATCCGTTATGATAACATCTGTACTTTCCATCTCTGTTGTGACGCCTTCTAACCCGCCACTTTCCTGGGCAGCCATGTCATAGCTTACGTTAACACATAACGATAAAACCATAACAAAAGATAGCAGCCACGCCATAGCTTTTTTTCGAATTTTCTTCATACACTCATCCTCCGTCATTTTTATTTATACGTTTTAAGACACAATTAGTCCAATAATACTGTATAGTTAAATAAATGTTAACATAATTCTGCAAAATGGTAAACCAGAAACAATTTCCATTTTGTTATATCTATAACTTTTTTTATATATATTTGCAGTATTTTGATATATTCTAATTCGCCAAATCGATTTTCATGCAAGCATGAATCCACTTGGCTCATTGTTAACAATCGAGTAGGCTTCACCCTACTCGATTACGTTCGCACTCACATCGCATGCATAGCATGCTCAGTGATGTACATTCGCCAAATCGATTTTCATGCAAGCATGAATCGGCTTGGCTCATTGTTAACACAAAAAAGAGGATATCCACTAATGGATATCCTCATAAAAGCTACACTGTTAAGTATTAAAATTACTCCTCAGTCTTAACCTCAACAACCTCGTCCTCATCATCGAAAAGATCATCATCGAAGTCATCATCATAATCATCAAAATCGTCAAGGTAATCAGGAGTGAGGTACTTGTATACTGCTACGCAGATACCTACGATAATTGTAATAATACCTACGATAAGTGCTACTGATAAAAAGGCATTCTTAGCCTCTGCTACGCACTCGTCTTCCTTAACAACTGTCACTTCATCGTACTTTTTCATATCTGTTACCACCCTTTCTAGAATTTTTACTAACCATATATAACATATGCATGTACAAATTATAGCACAAGATTAATGAATTATCTACTGCAATAGATAATTTTTTACAGTTTTTTCAATTTTACAAGAGATGCAAACACTGTCTTCTCTCCTACTCTCTCAAAATCAACTGTAACCTCTTTATCACCATTTATAGGAGTAATACTCTTAACTACACCCTTACCAAATTTTAAGTGTTTTACTGTGTCACCTACCTGATAGCTATCATCAGAAGCACTATTTCCCATAGGAAACGCTTTGCCAAATCCTGGATTCGCGGAAGGATTACTTGACTGTGAGTAGTAATTCACCGGTTTAGGTCTAGATGCTACTGCACCTCTTCCACCCATAGCACTAGGAAGGCTACTTCCATATCCACCTAAGGTTTTACCAGCGCCAAATCCAGATGAAACACTCAGCTTGTTTGACTGATACTTTTCTCTTCCTTCTCTTTCAAGATAATGACTTGGAATCTCTTCTATAAACCTTGAATCCTCAGTATAGTTTGTATTACCATACATTGTTCTGGTAACTGCCGCAGACAGATAAAGCTTTTCCATAGCTCTGGTTATGCCTACATAGCAAAGTCGTCTCTCCTCCTCTATTGCATCAGGATCATCAGAGTCCATAGACATACCACTTGGGAAGAGTCTTTCTTCCATTCCTGCAATGAATACATAAGGGAACTCAAGTCCCTTTGCACTGTGAAGAGTCATAAGCGTTACCTTTGCTGTAGGATTATCCTCATCAGCCTCCTCATCAACATCAGCTACAAGTGCTATCTCCTCTAAAAGCTCAGTAAGATTAGGATATTCCGCATTCTCCTCATAATTGACTATTTTAGTCTCAAGCTCCTTAAGGTTTTCCATACGAGCCTTTGCCTCGTCTGTACCCTCAGCCTTCAGTGCCTCAAGATATCCTGTCTTATCAAGTATTTCCTCATAAAGCTCTACTAAGCTATACTCCTCAGGGTTAAGCATTGCCTTAAAGCCCTCTATAAGCTCAGTGAATTTGCCTATCTTCTCCACATTTCTAGCCATACCCGGAATTTCCTCTATATTAAGCAATGCATCATAAAGGTCAATTCCATTACCCATGGCAAATGTACTTATCTTATCAACAGTTGTATCACCAATTCCACGCTTAGGTACATTAATAACTCTCTTTACAGATTGATCATCACTTGGATTAACCAGAATCTTTAAATAGCAGATTATATCCTTT
>JAGALE010000339.1 GCA_017625335.1 Lachnospiraceae bacterium | reverse complement strand
CCTGATTAATCCCCTTATTCTTCATTATTCCTTGCCATTCAAAAATAGTTCTTAATGCATGCTCATATGCCTGGATTGCTGTAACAAATTGATGATCCTGCCACAAGTCAAACTTTCTTGTTTTCTGTGCTACTAAATTTTTACCCTCAAAATCGCTATAGAATGCTACTGCAAATAAACCAGTGCCTTCGTCTCTTTTTCTCTTAAATGAGAAATGGCAGTACACTGTTAATCCTTTATTTTCTTTTGTCATTTGATTAATTCCTCCATTAATACACCTTAATTTCCGGTGCTACCTCGAATCTTCTACCAAATACTCTAACCACAACTGAGTTGCTCAATCTATCCTCAATGTTAAAATCTTCATCCACATTAAGTATTAATACTATTCTATCATTATTAATTGCAACTAATTTCCAATTAAAGTTATTAAGTAATTTTGTCTCTGTTAGTCCTTTAAATATTAATGCCATGGCATGTTTTGTTGAATAATCTACCACTTCGTAATATCTATCTATGTCAAACTCTTTATGCCCAAAATAGTCTTTAATTTTTTTCTTGTCTAAATCAATGTATGGAGACTCATTTACCTTGAACATTTTAGAGTACTTATAAGGTGAGTAATTTTTGAAGAATCTTTCCTTTAAGATATTAAAATCATTAATACTGATGATTCCTATATCATTAAGTCTCTTTTCAATTTCACTCATTGTCATCTCAATATTTTCATCATCAATATCTCCAATATCTCTATGCATTATTTCATAAGCAATTAAATCAGCTACTCCACTATAGTTGATTTCAACTACTTTCTCGCTGCTTGATGTTGTAATATAGTTGATTGCATCAATGCAATATTCAGGATAATACTTTAATTCCAATGGGTATGCCTTTGCTAACCCATCCTCCATAAACCAACTTATGTCTAAAAATGTTGTTGACTTCTTTAACATTCTGTTTGTATATCTAATTAATTGTTTTATATTAATTTTATCATTTTTAGAGAATGTATTTTCCAACATCTTTTCAAGCCTATCAATGTCTTCTCTAATAATTTCACCATCTAGACAAATTCTAGATTCCCCTAATCTAGAGAGTGCTGTATTTAACTCTTTAGTAATAGGACTATATTGTTTAATGTCAATCATATATTACCTCCGAATCTAACTTTATTTAAAATGTATCAATATCTAATGTTTTAGGTTTTGTTGCCTCATATTCATCTTTAAATTTGATGTATTCTTCAACAACTCTATTAAGTGTATCTCTATCTGTAATCTCACCTACATACTGAATACTGACTAATCTATTAATACTAAATGATCTTGCTTCTCCAACAATCATATCATATACTGCCACATTTCCATTATTGATATTACACCTTTTATCATGTCCACCAAGTTCCATACCCTTGAATCCATACTCGAGTTCTACTGTTTTTAAATTCCTAGTACCTAGCATAACTCTAATTTCTCCGTTTTTCTTAATGAATATGATAATAGCTGTCTGATATGTTAAATTTCTAAAAATCTCTGCATAATCCATATAATTTACCTCACAAAATTTAAAATTAAAATTAATAATTAATACTTACTAGTCTATTTACATATACAAAACACCTGGTACCATATGTATGATACCAGGTGTTAAATGCATTTTTTAATAATTTGCAGCGACTCTTTTTATTTTTTCATGTGAATATACATATTTTTCAAGCTCTTCTAAGGCTTCATCCACATTACATTTAGTAATAGCTTTAGCTATATTTGTCATTAAATCATCTGATTTGGATTTTCTCTCAATATCAGAAAGTTCTTTTTTATCAATATCAAGTATTTCTAGTATCTCTTTGTATGCATCTTTATTTTCACTATTGTATGTCAATAGTCTTATGTACCATATCATATATAAGTCTGGCCCATAATAATATCTGTAACTCTCTACTGCTCTGAGTATAGCTCCTATATCATATATAAGACCATCATAAGATTTACTTGTTTTATCATCAGCTATAGTGTCAAAAATAGATAATTCCTTACCCTCACTATCCTGAATTGTATCTCTTACTATTTCATGCTCTTTCTTGGATGTATTTGTTACATATCTCATAACACAATACTTAACACAAGAGTGAACATATCCCTCTAAAGATACCATTGTACCACTACTTGATCTATTAATTGCTTTGCTAATATCATAATCGTCACAATTGTACATATACATTATAACATCAGCATAAATATCTTCTACATCTGCCGTCTGCAATAATTTATTAAGTCCTTTAGCTATCCCTCTGATTGATTTTTGCACTTTTGTTTTATGCTTACTTATATAATCAATCGTCTCCTTTGACCATCCTGCTGTGTTGTCCTCTTCCTCCATTAGAGGAGAATAGACACATTCTGTTAAACTACCCATAGCAGGTGCCTCCAATTTTTACTTTTGTTTTAGTACTGAGCTAAAAGTAACTGAAATTCGTTTCTATGCTTCCCTGAATAGTCAAGAACACTTCTGAGCGCCTCTGCAAATTCATCATTGACTCTAACCATTTCTGCAAGTTCTTCAAATAATGAATTATGTGTTTTCTTTCTTCTAGACGCATCCTGTAAATTACTTGCTAATAAGTCAATGTTCTTAAGGATATTAATAATCTTTAATCCGTGTAAGTCACTAAAATCTAAGCAGTAATCTAATTGTTCACGAATTGCTAAGCTTTCTTCTACGTCTGCTAAGTCATCTGTTGTTGAAGCCATCATATATGCTAACTGAAATCCGTCATTTGAATCAGATTCCCCGTTGGCTTCATCAAATGATGCTGAGCCTACTATTACTGATACTTTTCTTTTTTCTTTCTGTTTACTCTGTTTTGTTACTAACTCTCCATCACTGTTTACGTATCCTGATGTTATCTGAGTCTTACCCTTAGAGAATTCAACCGTAGTTCCACCTACTTCTACACCCTCTGAATAGTATCTAGCATTTTTTGAATACCCCTTAAGTCTACCGTAGACAAATTGTTCTAATGAAATTACTTCGTCACTGTAAGTACTATCATATCCTTTACCTTCGTTCTCAGCATTAATAAATGAAATTAATACATCATGTACAAGGTCTTTTGCGTTATTGAAAGGTACTCCCATGCTTCTAACTTTTTTAACTATCTCATCATAATGAGAAGCTAAATATTCGCTAGCATCTCTGTTAACAGGAGGCTCGATTAATAACCCCTGTAATCCAAAGTTTGACTCATTTTCAAAACTTACTCTCATGTTCTCTCTCCTTTTAACGTATGTAATGCTTAAAATAACTCTCTGTTCTCTCTGTTCTCTCTAACTTGTATCTTATGTATTAATTTTTAATGACACGTTCACTTAGCTACTTACTATATTATATATTATAACATAATTATTTACTTTTGTCAATACTTTTATTCACTCTTTTATAAAAAATTTTATAAAACTAGTCTACATATCCTATGCTTATGCTTGTCTTTATAATAAGCCTACCCATAGTACTTACTAGAAGTTAAGTTTAGAAACATTTATAGCATACTTTGCTTTCTTAACTGATTTCTTCTTTTCATCTCCACCATTTTCCTCAGGAGCATTCATTATATTATCTGATTTAATTTTTTTACCCTTTGTATTTTTTGTTTCT
>JAGALE010000338.1 GCA_017625335.1 Lachnospiraceae bacterium | reverse complement strand
TTTGGCATGGAACAGGGAATATATGGTTTCTGGGGAATTGTAATGGGTTCAGTGCTTTATGCATTTCCTGTAGCGTTTTTGATGCTGTCTGACATTATAAGATATGAGGATAGCTCACCATATGAAGCAGCTAAGGTTTTGGGCTTGTCTAAGTTTAGACAGTTTACAGCTATTATGTTTCCGTATTTGAAGAAGCCACTTATTAATGTTGTGTTCGCAACATTTACAATGATAGTAACTGATTACGGTGTGCCACTTATGATAGGTGGAAAGTATACAACTATTCCGGTTGTTATGTACCAGGAGGTAATTGGTCAGCTTGATTTTGGTAAGGGTAGTGTATATGGTTCATTGCTTTTGATTCCGGCAGTTATAGCATTTATACTTGATGTATTAAATAGAGAGAGAGCCGGTAATTCATTTGTACCAAAGAGATATATACCTTCAAACCGTGTGTTGAATAGAGTGTTGGCATATGTGGCATGTGTTATAGGAACTATATTTACATTGCTTCCTATACTGTCCTTTATAATGCTGTCCTTCTCAACAGATTATCCTAATGAGATGTCATTTACATTTGATAATGTGATTAGAACTATGGAGCTTCATGCCGGGGAATATTTAGTTAATTCTGTTATCATAGCATTTTTAGTATCTCTTGTAGGTATTGTGGTAGCATTTTTTACTGCTTATTTGTCTGCAAGAATGCAGTCAAAGATGTCAAAGTTTTTACATCTTTCAGCTATGATATCAGCGGCTATTCCGGGATTGGTTTTAGGTTTGTCTTATGTTATTACATTTAAGACATCTCCGATGTATGGAACTATAATAATACTTGTAATGGTTAACCTGGTGCACTTTATTTCATCGCCATATCTGATGATGTATAACTCATTATCTAAGGTTAATTCAAATTTAGAGTCAGTAGGACATACCTTGGGAATCAGCAGGGTATATATGATAAAGGATGTATTTATCCCGATGACCAAGAGTACAATATTAGAGATGTTTTCCTACTTCTTCGTGAACTGTATGATGACTATATCTGCAGTATCGTTCCTGGCTAATACATCCAACAAGCCGGTGTCACTTATGATTAATCAGTTTGAGGCTCAGATGCAGCTTGAAAGTGCTGCGGTTGTGTCACTTATGATTTTGGTGATTAACCTGATAATTAAGGGTGTATTCCATTTGTTAAAGAGAGAAAAGCACGCATGATAAGTGAGGTATATAATGAATTCATTAAGTTTGACTAAGAAACAATTTGATGTGTTAGTTGCCATGGAAGAGACTGAAGGCAAGGTGTCACAGAGAGAAATCTCAGAGATGACAGGACATGGACTTGGTACAATTAATAAGGTACTTAAGGAATTAACAGAGATGGGATGTGTTTCAAATGGTAAGATTACATCCACAGCATATGATTATCTTGAGCCTTACCGGGTTAAGAGGGCTGTAATTATTGCAGCAGGATTTGGTTCAAGAATGGTTCCTATTACATTGAATACACCAAAGCCATTGGTTCGTGTACATGGTAAGAGAATTATAGATAGTATATTGGATGCTGTTATAGCAGCAGGTATAGATGATATCATTGTAGTAAGAGGTTATCTGTCAGAGCAGTTTGATCAGCTTTTGTATCAGTATCCTATGATTAAGTTTGTAGAGAATCCATCATATAATGAGGCTAACAATATATCCTCAGCGATGTGTGTAAGATATCTTCTTAAGAATGCATATGTATTTGAAGCTGATTTGTTATTGCATAATCCAAAGCTTGTTAAGAAGTATCAGTATAGCTCTAATTTCTTAGGTATTCCTGTTACTAGAAGTGATGATTGGTGCTTTACAACTCAAAATGGTATTATCCAGACTCAGCAGGTTGGTGGAGAGATTAAAGGAGATAAATCTAAGACCGGCTTGTATCAGGAGGTAGGAATTTCTTACTGGTCAGAGATGGATGGTGCTAAGTTAGCTGAGCATATTAAGGAAGTATATGCTATGCCAGGTGGTAAGGAAAGCTATTGGGATCAGGTTGTATTTAAGCACTTTAAGAAGCAGTATCAGGTGGCTATAAGAGAGTGTTCCTTTGATGATATAATTGAAATTGATACCTTTAGAGAATTAAAACAGATTGATAAGGTATATGATGTTTAGTATAAAAACCGAAGAGTAAAACTCTTCGGTTTTTATATTACCAGAATAATATTTCTTTTCATGTAACAGTGTTGTATGTTATAATATATAAGCAATATTTGAGGTTGGATTATATTTAAGTATACTAATTATGTAAGAGGTTTTTATGAGCATAAAAAACTTGTTTGCTAAGAGAAAGCAACCCTTAATTTCATATAATCCTGAAACTCAATATCCTATAATTAGAAGCTCTATCTGTACAGGGGAGCAGGTGGCAGGCTTTAAATGTAAGGAGACGGGACGATTTACGGAGGTTATGCTTATTAGGAATGATAAGGATTTAAGTTCCTTTAGGGATATGTATAATTTGGGAGAGATAAAGAAGGAATATTAGTGGGGATGAACAAGATAAAATACGATAAGAAGGACAAAAAAATATATTTTACATTATCAGTGGTTACTACCATTATTCTGGCAGTGTGTTTAATTGTGCTTATGTGGGATAAGGATGTTGAAGTTTTACCCGCAGCACTTTATGCCGGATTAATTATAGTAGCCTCTTTCTTTTTACCGGTTTTAAGCTTTGCAATGTGGGTTATGTTTTTTGATAGTCATATGTATCTTAAGCGACTTAAAATGCATGGTTTTGTAATACCTAACAATAAAAAGGACTATGATAGTGATTTGGACAAGCTTGTAGGTGATGAAGATAATGAGTACGGTAAGCGTAGTATAGTGTTTGATAATGATGGAGATGGAAAGCAATCTGCTGAGAATAATCAATCTGCAGATTGCAATGAAAGCAAAGCTTTAGCTTTAATATCATGGATTATAGCCCTTGGTATGATTGGATATACAGTATTTTACTTTATAAGATTTTCACACATGCTAGAGAATGTAGGCTTTTTTGGAATACTAAGTATATTTATAACTATATGTTGGTTTATTTTCGGTTTTAATTATTTTAAGCAGCGAGATGCTAAGAAATATAGAGACGACGTAGATTATAAATCTCCGCTCAAGGTTAGAAAGCATCTGGTAGAAGGCATTGCTACCATAGTGATACTATTAGCCATAACAGTGTTTGGTGCAGCTAATATGTATACTATGTCAAAATATGTGGAGCGCTCAAAGGAGAATCCGGAGGAGCTTGTTCAAGTGGTGGATGATATAATGAAATTATAAATAAGGAGAAATACATGGGGAACAGAGAAATAGTTAATAAGCTTAAAGATAATATAAATCAGGTTTTTGTAGGAAAGGAAAAGATAGTAGACAACCTTTTGATTTGCCTATTGGCAGGTGGACATGTGCTGTTGGAGGATGTGCCCGGTGTGTGAAAAACTACATTGGCATTAACGCTAGCTAAAAGCATGGATGCAAGCTTTGGCAGAATTCAATTTACACCGGATACATTGCCTTCTGATGTGGTGGGAGTGTCTGTTTATAATATGAAAAGCGGAGAGTTTACATTTCAGCCGGGTGTGGTTATGAATCAAATTCTTTTAGGTGATGAGATTAACAGAACATCTCCTAAAACTCAGTCAAGCCTGCTTGAAGCTATGGCTGAGGGTCAGGTTACAGTAGATGGAAGGGTGATTAAGCTACCGGAGCCATTTCTTGTGATAGCTACACAAAACCCTATAGAATTCATAGGTACCTACCCATTGCCTGAGGCTCAGATGGATAGATTTATGATGAGACTTTCCATAGGCTATCCTGATAGAGAGCAGGAGATACATATGATGGAGCTTTATTTAGATGGTAAAACTACTGATAAGGTTCAGGCTATATGTAAGGCGGAGGATATACTTACTGTACGTGAGGAAGTAAAGCAGGTTACAGTTAAGGAAAATATATTAGGATATATAGAAGATATAGTAGAAGAGACTAGAAATGAAAGCAGATATGTGCTTGGGGCAAGTCCGAGAGCGCTTTTGGCGTTGGTTAGAGCGGCTCAGGCTAAAGCATATATGCAGGGCAGAGATTTTGTAAAGCCGGATGATGTGAAGGCTGTGGTGAGGCCGGTTCTAGCCCATAGGCTAGTTCTTACATCAGAGGCTAAAATCCAGAAGGAAGAAGTGGCGGATGTATTAGATCAGATTGTTATTAAGACTAAGATTCCGGTGTAGTTTGTTGGGGAATGATTATGAAAAGCAAGAAGCAGGATTTAAGGACTAGAAGAAGAATATTGCTTATTATATGGATACTTTCCTTAGTTGCAATTAGTAACTATGGAGGTCCTATTAGCTATGGGTTCTTTTTTGCTGTCACATTACTTCCCATTATTTCCTTTGTTTATTTAATTTTTGTATATTCATTTTTCAAAATATATCAAAAGCTTGACAGTAGAGACGTGGTATGTGGTAAGTCAACCCCTTATTTGTTTATTCTTAGAAATGAGGGGTACTATCCATTTGCCAGTGTTAGTGTTAAGCTTTTTTCTTTTTATTCTTATGTGGATAATATGAATGAGGACACGGAGTATGAGCTGCTTCACGGAGATGAGTATACATTTGAAACTAATCTGATATGTAAATATCGTGGCGAATATGAGGTGGGTATAAAGGAGCTTGAGATAACAGATTTTCTTAGGCTGTTCAGGTTAAGGTATAAGGTACCTAGCACTATAAGAGCGTTGGTGAAGCCTAAGATAACTAAGCTTAGCTGTTTGAATAGTGTGGATGCAATAAATGGTCTGCTTCAAAAGGACTATGCCCAGATGAAGACAGAACCGGATGTGGTGGTCAGAGATTATGTGCCAGGTGACTCAGTAAAGCACATAGCATGGAAATTAAGTGCAAAAGAAAATACTCTAAAGGTTAGAAGGTTTGTAGGTGAAGAAAAGCAGGGAATAGTCCTCTTAGGTGATACAAAGAGATATTCTAAGGAGATGCAGGAGTATCTGCCACTGGAAAGTAAGCTGTTAGAGGTAATGACTTCTCTGGGAATGTATCTGGCGGAGAACAATGCAGCATATACCACCTATTATAGTCAGGGAGATATAAATAGCTGCAGAGTAGAAAATCTAGGTGGATATCAGGAATATTATAATAAGCTGGATAAGGTGAGGTTTAGAGACTCAGAGAATTTTACAGCTGTTATGAGGGCTTTGCTTGATAAAGGCGTTCTGTGGAATAACAAGATAGTATTTGCTGTGTTGCACAGAATGGATGATGAAATTATGAGCATGGTTTTAAGACTGTCAGAGGCAGGAGTTATAGTAGTGGTATATATTGTTTCGGATGAAAACAATGAAGAATACATAAGACATAGTAATGAGCGAAGAAAGATAATTACTGTTCCGATAGATGGTGATTTGGAGGGAATACTTTAGTGAACATTTCTTTAGATGTATTAGAGAAAAGTTTATATCGAATGGTTAATGCCACTCTTTTGGCGGGGATATTGATATATAATGCAGGAAATCTTCTTGGTATATTTGAACCTAAAGGCTGGTATATCTTTTTATGTCTTGGTGTGGCTGCATTTATTGTGGTTATTACTGATGTTTTTTCCGGGAAAAAGTTAATAGCATTTTTTAGCGTAGCAGGTTTGATTATTTTCTCTGTAATTTTGATTGGCGTTGGAAAAGTATATACATTTGCGCTGACCTATATTAAATGGGCTATGAGTATGCCGGGATGGAAGGCAGAGTGGATAGATGGGTATCAGGTTATTCAAATTATCTGGATGGTTATATTTACTTATGCAGTTTCTTATGTGTTGGAAAGGTATTTTAAGATTAAAATATTTTTTGCAGCAGTGATGATTTGTCTCTTAGGGTACTGCATGATAGCAGGGCATGAGATTAAGTATATAGGCGTAGGTTTAGATGCAGTATATATAGCAATGGTATTGATTGAATGGACCGAAAGGGGTTGGATAAAGGAGAGGCGAAGGGCTACATCCATGTATATGCTGTGGATGCTACCTTTTCTAGTGATTTATTTTGGTCTGATGATGAAGATGCCTGTCTCCCCGGAACCTTATGATTGGAAGTACGTTAAGAAAGCATATAATTATATTCAGGAAAAGATTTCCATATGGGTAGATGATGTGTTTGGAGAAGAGGATGAATATGATTTGGCATTAAGTGGTTTTTCTACTGATGGTAATATTGGAGATGGAGTAGTAGAAAATCATACGGAAATGATGACCTTAGAGACAAATCGAAAGATGCAGACCAATGTATATCTTACAGGAAAGATATTTAACACCTTTGAGGGGCTTACCTGGAAAGCATATCAGGAGGAAGGACCTAAGGATAGATATATCGATACTGTAGAAACCCTGTATGCGGCTATGAAGTACGATCCGGGGTATCTGTATAATTATGCTATAAAATCCAAGGTATCAATATGCTATAAGGATTTAAATACTGACTATTTGTTTGTGCCTTTAAAGTCTGTCAGTGTTGAGGATCAGTATAATCAGATAGAGTTTAATGTTAGTGATGGAAGTACATTCTTTAATGAGAATTATAATTATGGTTCTCTATACAATGTATATTTTTATCAGGTAAATGCTGATGCAGAGCTTTTCTATGATTTCTTAGACGCTGATGTGGTGTATGATGGGGCTTTATGGAAAAAGGTTTTAGCGGATTTTAAGTCGGGAACCGGAATTGAGCTTACATATCAGGAGATAGATAGTATTAGTGAAAGATATTATGAGGAGTATTTGGAATGTCCGGATATATCTCCTGAGGTCAAGAAGTACCTTGATGATATTACCGCAGATGCAAAGTCAGATGTTGAGGTGCTTAGAGCTATAGAAAAGGAGCTGGCATCCTATACTTACAATCAAGCACCGGGTAAATTTCCTGACGATGTAGTGGATGGAAGTTCATTTCTAGATTATTTTATTCTAGAAAGTAAGCAGGGATATTGTACTCATTATGCAACAGCATTTACCCTGCTTGCCAGAGCAAAAGGATATCCTGCAAGGTATGTGCAAGGATATTGTGTGCCAATGCTTAATGAGAGAAATGCTACAGTTACGTCATCTATGGCTCATGCATGGCCAGAGGTATATATTGATGATGTGGGTTGGATAGCATTTGAACCAACCCCAGGCTATGGTGAAATCAGATACACACCATGGACTACAAAGAGAATAACTGATACAGATAATTACTATGAAGAAGATTATTATAGCGAAGAAGAGGAAATGATTGCTACACCTACAGATGTGATGGAAGATATTACTGAAGAAAAGTCAGATAGCAAAATAAAGAAGGTTCTTTATGTGCTTAAAAGACTTATGATTATACTAGTGATAGGCTTTGTTCTTGCTATAATCGTTGTAAGATGTATAAGTAAGCTACAATA
>JAGALE010000337.1 GCA_017625335.1 Lachnospiraceae bacterium | reverse complement strand
GGATTAAGCCCCTGCTTCTTTCTCTCTATGTTAATTGGGTGATTAGCAAGTATGTCATAGCTCTTCTTCATCATACTTCTAAGAACAGGGTCTTCAGGAAGATACTCCCCGATAACCTTAGTGAGTATATCATGAGGTGGCGTAAGTGGCAACACTTTTCCGTTCTTCCATATAGTTAAATGTCTGTAGCTTGTTCCTACATAGAACTTATAAAGGTCATCCTCAAGCTCTTTTCTTACCGCCTCAAGAAGAACTGCCGCATCCTCGGTGCTTATCTCACTTGAGCTGTGGTCAATAATTGTCTTCTTCTCGTACTCTTCCTCATCCTCACTAAGTGTAACAATATTACATCTAAAGGATATATCAGTAGTCTCCATATCAACACCTATACTAAGTGCTTCAAGTGGCGAACGTCCTGAATAATAAATCTTTGGATCATAGCCAATAACTGAAAGGTTTGCTGTATCACTTCCAGGGCTCATTCCTTCTGGTATAGTATGTACGAGTCCTATCTCTGACTTAGCTGAAAGCATATCAAGAGTTGGTGTCTTTGCATACTCAAGTGGTGTCATACCGCCTATATCATCAATAGGATAGTCTGCCATTCCATCTCCTAGAACAATAACATACTTCATGTTTTAATCCTCCGCCTACAACGCTGTTCTTAATCTATATATTACATCAAGCTCCTTAGCCTTAGCCTCGAAGTCTCCCTCTGCCATCTTCTCAGTTACGAAAGCAACCTCGTTAAGTCCATCAACAGTAACATACTCTACATCACCGAATGTTGCCTCAACCTGTGCTTCCTTACTGTTAGTTCTTACAAAATATCTACACTCAAAGCTACTCATATCTCCAAGAGTAACCTTTTCCTTATCCCAAATAGTCATGATATTTGTACCCTGATGCTTAACTGCGTCTACAACATCAGCAACAACTGCACTAGCTGTAGGAAGCTTACCAGCTCCTCTTCCATAGAACATAGTATCACCAAGAACATTACCATTGATAAATATTCCGTTGAATACTCCGCTTACTGTTGCAAGTGGATGGTCACCGCCAATAATGAATGGAGCTACCATAGAATATGTTGTTCCATCCTCAAACTTACTCATACCAAGAAGCTTAATTGAACCACCAAGCGCCTTAGCATACTTGATTTCTGCATCAGTAATCTTAGTAATACCCTCTGTATGTATATCCTGATAATCTACCTGCTTACCAAGAGCAAGTGACGTAAGAATTGCGATCTTTCTACATGCATCATAGCCTTCAACGTCAGCCTCAGGATTTCTCTCAGCATAGCCCTTCTCCTGAGCAACCTTTAACACTGAATCAAAGTCTGAACCCTCATCAGTCATCTTACTTAAAATATAGTTTGTTGTACCGTTAAGTATTCCTGTAATCTCAGTAATCTCATCTGCAGTAAGTGACTGGTTAAGTGGTCTGATTATAGGAATTCCTCCACCAACACTTGCCTCGAATAAGAAGTTAACCTTCTTCTCCTTGGCAATCTCAAGAAGCTCAGCACCATGAGCTGCAACAAGCTCCTTATTAGAGGTACAAACACTCTTTCCTGCTTCAAGAGCACTCTTAACAAAGGTATATGCCGGATTAATTCCACCCATAACCTCAACTACTATCTTAACCTCTGGATCATTTAAAATTACATTATAATCATGCACCAAAATCTCCTGAACAGGATCTCCTGGAAATTCTCTCAAATCAAGAACATACTTAATATTGATGTCCTGACCCGCTCTCTTATTAATGCTTGCATGGTTTGTGTTAATTACCTCAACAACACCTGAACCAACTGTACCATATCCTAAAACCGCAATATGAATCATCTTTTTGTCTCCCTTACGCATAAATTTATGTATTGTCTGCCCGGCTATCCCCTAAAAGGCAGAACTACTTTCAGTCATTTACTTACACAATATGCCTTATTCTATTCCCTGAATAGAGCTTGCAATATTTTCAAAATCAGCATCTGGCATAAGCCTGTCTATGGAAATAGTAATCACCAATTCCTCCTTATTCGTCTCTGGAAGAACCACCTTAATTACATTTTCCAAATAACCGGTATCATCACCCTTGATTACCTCAGGAACCACCTTAACGCTTTCCTCCGGAACAGGAATAATACCCTTTACACAATCCACCTCAATAGCCAGCTTCATATCATGAGATTCAGTAATAAGAAGCTGCTTTTCTGTGCTTGTGTTAGTCTCCTCTATGCCGAATTTTTCCTTAAGGTTAAACACCGGCACAATGTTGTTACGAAGATGTATGATACCCTTCATATACTTCGCTCCAGCAGGAACAGGTACAATATTGTAAATGTACTCTATACCGTTAATATTTGAGAGCTTAAGGCTGTACAACTGATCCTCTAAACCAAAAACCATATACTTTATATCTGCCATATTATCACTCCTCTTTTCCCATGGTGTTAATCCATTTTAGATATGAATTCATAAATGAATCTAAATCACCATCCAAAACCGCTTGGGCATTACCAATCTCATGACTTGTCCTGTGATCCTTAACCAAGGTATACGGTTGAAGTACATAGGACCTTATCTGGCTACCCCAGCCATTATCAGTTACCTCACCACGAATATCTGATATTTTCTCCAGATTTTCCTGCTGTTTTATAAGATACAGCTTAGCCTTAAGCATTTTCATAGCCTTATCCTTATTGCTATGCTGTGACCTTTCATTCTGACACTGCACTACCACACCTGTAGGTATGTGGGTAATTCTAATTGCAGATTCCGTCTTATTGACATGCTGACCTCCTGCACCACTTGCACGGTACTTATCTATACGAAGGTCTTCGTCCCTAATATCTATCTCTATATCCTCATCAATTTCCGGCATAACATCCAATGCCGCAAATGAGGTCTGGCGTTTTCCTGCCGCATTAAATGGTGATATTCTTACAAGTCTGTGAACGCCCTTTTCGGATTTCAAGAATCCATAGGCATTCTGTCCATTAACCTGAAATGTAACGGATTTAATTCCAGCTTCCTCACCATCCAGGTAATCCAAAACCTCTATTCCGAAGCCCTTCTTATCAGCCCAACGCTGATACATACGATAAAGCATACTTACCCAATCACAAGCCTCGGTTCCACCTGTTCCGGCATGAAGTGTTAGCACTGCATTGTTACCATCAAATTCTCCGGACAAAAGCGTTTGAATCTTAAACCTCTCAAAGCATTCCTTGAAGCCTTCTAACATCTCACCAATCTCAGGAATAAGACTTTCGTCATTTTCCTCCTGAGCTATTATTATCATGGTTTCAACATCCTCATACTGAGTTTTTATGTCTTCAAATTCCTCTATAGTATCCTTGAGATTTTTAAGCTCCTTCATAACCGCCTGACTTTCGGCCACATTGTCCCAAAAGCCGGGCTGTTCAAGCTTTCCTTCTAAAAGCTCAATCTGCATACCCTTACCGGCTATGTCAAAGTGAATCCCTCACTTCATTAAGTGGAGTTTTATATTCTCCAAGTATATACTTGTACTGATCCAACTCAATCACTTACATCACCTTCTTTGCAAAGGCATTGCCATGATTATCTTCCACAGCATACCTTATATTTCTTGCCTGATCCGCATGGACATGGATCGTTACGTCCTATCTTAGCGGCATCTCTTTTAACAGGTCCCTTCTTAGCAGAATCATCTCTGTTAGTACCTGTTACCTTAGCAACCTCTTCACGCTCAACCTTCTGCTCAATCCTAACGTGAAGAATCATCTTAACTGTATCCTCACGAATAGCATCCTTCATCTCGTTGAACATATCAAAGCCCGCAAACTTATACTCAACAACAGGATCCTTACTTCCATATGCCTGAAGAGAAATACCCTGTCTAAGCTGAGTCATATCATCTATATGAGACATCCACTTCTTATCTATAACCTTAAGAAGAAGCACACGCTCAACCTCTCTCATATGCTCTGGCTCTGGGAACTGAGACTCCTTTTCCTCATAAATCTTAGCAGCCTCTTCCTTAAGTCTCTGCTTAAGAGCCTTAACATTACCGGAATTCATCTCCTTCTCAGTAAGTTCAATCTTCTCATAAGGAATAATTGGAATAAGAGTTCTGTTAAGCTCTTCAATCTCCCACTCATCAGGAGTAAGATCCGCTGAACAGGTTCTATCTACATAAGCCTCTACTGTATCCTGAACCATCTTAAATATTGGCTCTCTCATGTTCTCACCATCAAGAACTCTTCTACGCTCTGCATAGATAACCTCTCTCTGGTCATTATTAACCTGATCATATTCAAGTAAGCTCTTTCTGATAGCAAAGTTATTACCCTCTATCTTCTTCTGAGCCTTCTCGATGAACTTAGTAATTGTTCCATGCTCTATCTCCTGACCCTCAGGAATTCTAAGAGTATCATATATAGCCTTAACCTTCTCTGAACCGAAAAGTCTCATAAGATCATCATCAAGTGAAAGATAGAACTTTGACTCACCTGGGTCTCCCTGTCTACCGGCACGACCTCTAAGCTGATTGTCTATACGTCTAGACTCATGTCTCTCTGTACCTATAATCTTAAGACCGCCAAGCTCTGCAACACCTTCACCAAGCTTAATATCAGTACCACGACCTGCCATGTTAGTAGCGATGGTTACCGCACCTCTCTGACCTGCATCTGCAACGATTTCAGCCTCCATCTCATGGAACTTCGCATTAAGAACCTTGTGCTGGATACCTCTCTTAGAAAGCATCTTGCTAAGCTCCTCTGATGCATCGATAGTAATTGTACCAACAAGTACCGGCTGTCCCTTTGAATTAGCCTCTGCTACAGAATCCACGATAGCATTAAGCTTCTCTTTTCTAGTTTTAAATACAGAATCCTGATAATCAATTCTAGCAACAGGAAGGTTGGTAGGAACTACTACAACATCCATACCGTAAATCTCTCTGAACTCGTCCTCCTCTGTAAGAGCTGTACCAGTCATACCTGCCTTCTTCTTATACTTATTAAAGAAGTTCTGGAATGTGATAGTTGCAAGAGTTCTACTCTCTCTCTTAACCTTAACATTTTCCTTAGCCTCAATAGCCTGATGAAGACCATCTGAGAATCTTCTACCTGGCATAATACGTCCTGTAAACTCATCTACTATAAGAACCTGGTCATCCTTAACCACGTAATCCTTATCCTTAAACATAAGTGCATGAGCCTTAAGGGCCTGCTGCATATTATGCTGAATATCAATATTATCTGCATCAGCATAGTTATCAAGATGGAAGAACTGCTCTACCTCCTTAACACCCTGTGCAGTAAGTACAACCTGCTTATCCTTCTCATCTACAAGGTAGTCTCCATCTTCCTCCTGAGCTGTGCCTAGAAGAGCATCAATCTTACGAACATCAAGTGAAGCAGTACCACGCTTCATTCTTCTAGCAAGGTAATCGCACATCTTATACAAATCTGTAGACTTACCACTCTGACCTGAAATAATAAGCGGAGTTCTAGCCTCATCTATAAGAACAGAGTCAACCTCATCCACGATTGCATAGTTAAGCTCTCTCTGAACTAACTGTTCCTTATAGATAACCATGTTATCTCTCAAGTAATCAAATCCAAGCTCATTGTTAGTAACATAAGTAATATCACAATTATAAGCCTCGCGACGCTCGTCCTTATTGTAGCTATTAAGAATAACACCTACCTTAAGTCCAAGGAACTCATGAATCTGTCCCATCCACTCAGCATCACGCTTTGCAAGGTAATCATTAACTGTAACGATATGAACACCCTTCCCCTCTAAGGCATTCAAATAAGCAGGTAATGTAGACACAAGTGTCTTACCTTCACCTGTTCTCATCTCAGGAATACGACCCTGGTGAAGTAAGATACCACCCATAAGCTGTACTCTGTAATGCTTCATATTAAGCACTCTGGCTGAAACCTCTCTTACAACCGCAAATGCTTCTACAAGAATGTCATCTAAGGTTTCCCCCTTACTAAGTCTTTCCTTAAACTCTGCAGTTTTAGCTTTAAGCTCATCATCACTTAATGCCTGCATCTTAGAATCCAAGGCCTCGATTTTATCCACAAGTGGAGTAATCTTCTTTAATTCCTTTTCACTGTGTGTTCCAAACACTTTCTCAAAAAATCCCATTTCTACCTCCAAGTCTACATCCTGTTTTTACAAAATGTAAAATGTATTTATATAAAATATAATTTCATAAATTATCTTTTCTCTTACGCCAACATTTGAACATAGTTGCCGTATCATACCCTTTAATATAACATTATTGAAGAAGATAGGCAAGAAAATGTTGATATTTTTGCGCGAGCTTTGCTAGTGGTGTGGTGACATGGTTTCATATAAACCAAAAAGGCCGCCAAGCCAAATACTTGAAACTCAAGTATCTGAACCTGGCGGCCCAAATAATTCATTATATTATAATATAGTTTTTTAACCCCTGTAACCTTAACCCTTAAAACTCTGGCTCGATAAGTCCATATGTATTACCCTTACGCTTGTATACTACGTTAACCTCATCTGTCTCAGCGTTTCTAAATACGAAGAAGTTGTGTCCGAGAAGCTCCATCTGCACACATGCATCCTCTGGATACATAGGCTTAACAGCGAATCTCTTGCTTCTTATAATTTTTACTTCCTCATCGTCATCCTCATCAATGTTGAAGAAATCATTCTGGAAGAATGCTGCATTCTGCTCCTTATCTACGATTTTTTTCTTATAACGAGTAACCTGACGCTCTATAACCTCAACTACTAAATCTATAGATACATACATATCCTCACTTGCCTGCTCAGCTCTGATGATATGTCCCTTCATAGGTATAGTAACCTCGATCTTCTGTCTCTCCTTCTCTACAGAGAAAGTAACCTGTACATCTGTGTCCTCTGCAAAAAACTTCTCAAGTCTTCCTAACTTATCGTAAATTGCTGACTTTAATCCTTCAGTAACCTCAATGTTTTTTCCGCTAATGATGTAATTCATAATGCCCCACTCCTTTTTGGTCAAACTAATATATCACGGGAATGATATATTGAGAAGATTATATCATATTACAGGGTATTTTAAAAGGCATTTTTTAACATATTTCACAAAAAATTATATTTATTTTGAATTTATTCGTCATAAGCTACAACAGGATGAGTTGAAAGGCATTCCATATTACTATCATCCCAATACCACCATTACATCTGCATAAATCTCCTACATGTAAAAAAGGGAGCTGTCAGTTACCAACTGTCAGCTCCCTTTCACACGTTTATAAGAGGAGTTCTAATATCCTAATTAATAATTCTAACCGCCTTACATGGTGGCTTGTAATTTACATTACTTATTATAATACCTGTTGTACTGCTACTTGCGTGAACAACCTGTCCATCACCCATATAAAGTGCAACATGCTTTATAGAACCTGTTCCGTTATCGTAGAATACCAAGTCTCCAGGTGCAAGAGCACTAAGTGAAACCTCTGTACCTACTGTACCCTGAACATCAGCTGTTCTAGGAATTGAATATCCAAAGTCTGCATATATTCTCATTACAAAGCCTGAGCAATCGGCACCATTTGTAAGAGATGTGCCTCCATATACATATGGATTACCTACAAACTGTAATGCATAGTTCACTATATCCTGTCCAATATTAGTAGATGGTGGTGTAGTGATTCCTGCTGATTCAGTTGACTCTTCCTCTGTACTTTCTGTGCTTTCTGAATCTGATGTATCAGTTGTAGTATCTGTATTAGCCGGTGCATCTGTAACCACATGTGCCACCGGACCTGTATAATCAAGAATTATATAGTCATTTCTAACATAGCCTGATATAGAATCATCAACGTGAATCTTAGTCCAACCTGCGCCAATTTCTTCTATACCATATGCATTACCTGATGTAACTAAGGTTAATGTCTCACTGTTTTCATTAGCTGCAGCTCTTACTCTAAGAGAATCTGTATTAATAAGTACAACCTTCTTAAGATTACTTTCTGCATATGTAAGTGCATCCTCATCAAATGCAACAAACTCATTCTTAATATAGCCTGTTACGCTACCAGATGAAACAAGTGACCACTCTGAGCCCTTTTCCTTAACAGTAAGTATACCGCCGGAATTAATATTACCAACTCTTGGTGAATCAACACTTCCTGATTCTCTAATATTAACAGAACCACTTGCTGTAACAACAGCCTTACCATTCATAGTTGGCTCAGCTAATGCATACACGAATCCATCTGTTGATGTATTATCATATGAATCAGCTTCCTCTGTGGTCTGCTGTGTTGTTGTAGCCGCCTCTGTAGTTGCTTGCTCTGTAGTTGCCTGCTCTGTAGTCTCTGAGTTATTCTCCTCAGTAGTTGAAGCAGCTTCTGTTCCATCTACAATTGTAACATCTCCGGTTATGTTGCTAACCTTTACAGAGCCTGTAGCAGCCTGAGGAGCCTTTGTCTCTTCTATTGAGCCTTTTGCCCCTTCAGAATTGACTGAATCAGATGCGTCAGTAAGCTCAAAGCTTTCCTGCTCCTTAGCCTCTGTAGTTCCTGGCTCCTGATATCCCTCAACGATATTAGCAACCGGATTATCATTAGTAGCAATATATCTGTCAACTGCAGATGTTATGCTTACGTTAGAATCGTCATAGACAACTTCACTTGCATCAGCCATATGTACTCCTGACATACAAAGAGAAATACTAGCCAACGCTGTTAAAGCCAACCATTTTTTAGATGGTCTCTTCATACCAATTACCTCCAATAATTTTCCATACCTAATGTTATCTTATCTGAATTGTTTTGTTATACCTGAAACTATGCTCTTGAAAACAAACGATTTAACATACTTTCAGGCAAATTTCCAATATGTTACATTTTTGTTACAACTCATCACATTGCCATTATAGCAACACTCTACCCCCTTGTCAATAGAATTATTACAAAATTGTTACAAATTGTTACGCGCATCATTTAACATCTTCATTTTTTTATAACATTTACCAAGTTACCATGATTTTTATGAGATATTTAGCCATAAAAAGCACCATATATACTATATATCGGCATTTTCACCTTGTTTACATAACCAATTTACAGCATTATTATTTTAAATTATAGCACTAATTTTTGGCAAATCAACTATAAAGTTTTATGTAAACTCTAATATTGTATTTATTCTATATAAAAAAAATCCGGAATTCATCCTTTTTCAGACGCCCTCCGGAAAATAACACTTGTAATATTCTTACTTTCAATATATAATTTATATAGATAAAACCAAACTAAGGAAAAGGATGTGAATTGTATGAATATAACATCACTCAGCAGTACCAACATATCATTAACAGGTACTAAGAATATGAATCCAATCGATATATCAATGCTTAAGAAAACGCTTGACTCTGTAGAGACTAATGGTGATATGATTACACAGATGATGGAACAGTCTGTTAATCCTTTTGTAGGTGCTAACATTGATATTAAGATTTAATTAAATATTTAAATTTAATTCAAGATTCTAGTTATACGTTTTTTCTATAGCATCAGCAATGGCTGATGCTATTTTTTGTTGATAATCTACGCTAGTCAAAAGAGCCGTCTCCTCGGGACAGCTCATAAATCCACATTCAACTATTACCCCGGTACACACACTCTTTTCTAATATGTAATAATCCTGGCTACTTTTACATTTCCTGGAATATTCAGGATTAATACTATTTAAGCCCTCCTGAAGAATTAGAGCAAATTCTTCTCCCGCCTTAGAGGCTTCGTCATAAAACACCTGTGGTCCTCTTACCGAAGGGTCACTATAGCTATTTTGATGCACGCTAATAAGAATATCAGCATCACTGTCATTAATTATAGAGACTCTGTTCTTCATATCCGACATCTTTTTATTAGTTGCTCCCTCAATGGCTAGATTTGCATCTGTCTCTCTAAGCATCACTGTATTATATCCTCTCTCCTCAAGCTCTGCCTTTAGGCAAAATGCTATCTGCAGATTAACCTCCTTCTCCAGCACTCCATCTGAGCTTACTTTTCCAGGATCATTACCACCATGACCAGGGTCTATAACCACAGTAGTATTGCTTTGCTTCACCTGTCCCTTTTCATTACCACCTTTAATGTCTTCGCTAAAATCCTTGCCTGTTTTCTCAGTTTTCTCAGAACCTCTCACAAAAATTATGACTGATACCATAGCAAGTATCATTACAACAAAAAAGAGAATCACACCTTTTCTAAAAGACCATGATTCTCTCTTATTTTTCTTATTTTTCTCATTCATAAGCATACCTGTTTTTTATTAATGTATGCTTATCTTGGGCTTGTTATGAATAATTATAGTATCAATCATATTATATTGTTTAATTATCCTTAACCACGAATTCCCCCGCCTCTATAAGTCTGTGTCGTTCCACCTTCATGGCATCAAGGACTATATCCTTTGCCCAAATAGCCTGTTCCTTTGTAGCCTCAGGAACTCCTGCAAGTGGATATTCCTTACCCATCTTCTCGTATTTTTCCACTCCCATATTGTGATATGGAAGCACATCAAGGGCCTTTACCTGTCTAAATTTAGCCAGATAAGTTCCAAGTCTCTTTAAATATTCCTCATTTAATGTAATTCCCGGAACTAATACATGACGAATCCAAACTATCTTCTCATGCTCCTCCATAAACTGAAGGAAGTCAAGGATATTGTCCTGTGGTTGCCCTGTAAGAGCCTTGTGTTGCTCTGGATCTATGTGCTTTATATCAAGCATTATAAGGTCTGTAACCTTCATAAGTCTCTCGTACTT
This sequence comes from Lachnospiraceae bacterium, assembly GCA_017625335.1. GTDB lineage: Bacteria > Bacillota > Clostridia > Lachnospirales > Lachnospiraceae > Coprococcus_C. Next base: position 5,256 of record JAGALE010000337.1, on the reverse strand, counting down.
GGCAAGTATCTCAGGCTTATTTCTCCTAAACTGTATACCTGATGTATCAAGGCAGGTGTGTATATCTCGCTTCTTAGCCTCCTCGAAAAGCTCTATAAGAAAGTCTATCTGAAGAAGTGGTTCTCCTCCTGTTACAGTTATTCCACCACCCTTAAGGAATGGCTTGTATCTCTCATAGTCATCTAAGATTTCTGTAACTGACTTTGTTTCACCGCCCTTCATAAGCCAGGTGTCAGGGTTGTGGCAATACAGACATCTCATAGGACATCCCTTTACAAATACTACATATCTAATTCCAGGTCCATCTACGGTACCAAAGGTTTCTATTGAATGAATTATTCCGTCCATCAGTATCTCGTCTCCTTACTATTGTTCAAAAAGCTGTTCCCATTGTTCTTGTGACATATTAAATCCAGGATGCTTTTCCGCAAATTTTAATTCCAGCAATCTTTCTCCTGTCACATTGTTTACAAAGTATAAATCTATATACCACTCATCACACTTCACTCCAGAGTATATCTGACACAAAGCTGAGTGCCAGGTTAAAATCACCATCTCAAGACCGATATCAATCAGTTCAGTGCTGTCATTAACATAGATATACATCTTTGTAAAATCCTTACTTATACTTACATCATTGGATATCCAACCAAGTCTTTGATTATATATCTCCTCCGTTGTTGTAATATATTTTTCTAAGCCTTCTTCATCATACACCAAAGTTACGGAATTGTCATCATTCATATATGCATCTACTAAATTTATATCGAGTACTTCGTAGGTTTCCATAGCTTTTGCCAATAATTCGTCAGGGTCATCTGTCTTAGTGTTAAGAAGAGATCTTGGTTCAACCACAGTAATATGTCCATTTTCATCCGGAGTAAGCACTCTCGGAACCTCTATACTTCCCTCAAAGAAGTTCTCTGCATCATCAAGTGGCAATATAACTCTTCCACCGTCTTCTATGGTTTTAACCCCTATATCTTTAGTAAATTCTGTTTCCATTATCTCTATGGATAACTTCTCACAAGCATCGTCCTTAAACTCTGCCTTTACCATTAGCAAGTCATTGTAATATTCTAGATAATCATCTTCCACGTTACAATAATTATAATTAAAATTACTGGTTAGAGCTTCCTTTACCGGATTTATCTCATTTCCTATCTTGGCAAAAAACAAGGAGCTGTCTTCTCCATATACGTCTATTTTAACAAGTCTCCATTCCTTCTGACCGGTCATCCAGTTATCTAGTTCCTGATAATAATATATATATTCGTCGTTTTTGTTAATTGCTCTGTAATCTCCATGATACTCTGTTTCATCCTTATAGGATTCATCTAAAAGAATTCCCATTCCTATCTCACCATAGCCCAGCTGCCTATTTATATCAGCCAGCTTGCTTTCTAAATATAGCTCGTCTTTATGAGACAATACTTCATTACAGCATTCCTCTAAGTCCTTCTTTGTTATTTTATCAAAATCATAGCCCTTCACATTCAGATATTTATGCAACTGAATTTTATACTCACTAATGGGGATAGTATATTTATCTATCTTACTTCCCTCTAATCCTGCATCCCTAGCATACATAAAATCCATATATAATTCGAGATTGTCCCACTGCCCCTTGTTTTTGCAAAAGTTTTCATACTCCTTAAGAAGAAGTTCCGGACTAACATCATTAGCCTTATAGAAATTATAAAAGCATATATTTACAGTAAGGTCTGATTCAGATATGGTCTGATTTGATACAGTAACCTTATTGTGAGTAATCTCAAAATCTCCCTCTATGCACAAGTACTCCGTGTACCACGAGTTTTTATCAGCTTTTCTCTTTTGCTGTTCCTCACGTTCTAAATGCATTTCATCTATTTTTTGCTCTATATATTTAGGAAGATGATAAATGGCAAATGGTATACAGCATATAATCAAACATATTAATATTATTCTGATTACCTTTTTCTTATTTGTCATTTCTTATCGTCTCCTTACTATAATAAGTATATCGTATAATATAGACTTTACTCTTTATTTACTCTTTATTTACTACTTTTATATACAATACTTTTGCCGCATGTTCTGATGCTTTATACCACTGTTCGGTGGTAGCATCATATATATTAGTGCCATAGCTATCCAACTGCTTGGCCACCTTTATGTGATATCCGTAATCCTCAAAGTTTATTCCTACCTTTTCAAGTCTACCTTCAATCTCTATCAGGCCCCTCTCAAGCTTTCGCATGTTGTCGGAGCCAATCCAATCTTGACAGAACATTTCAAACTCATAATTAAGTTCCTCTGCGGTAAGGGGCTCTTCCGGATAAAAAGCATTGTATAATGACACTTCCTCTATCAGCTTCCACATTTCCTGCTCTCTGCCCTCGAAAATTACTACATCATCTTCAATAGTATATTCTCCCTTGATATGAAGAATCTCCATGTAATCATCCATTAGCTGATAACGCCTGACTGATTGATGGTAATCTGCTTCTGCATCCGCATCTAGCCTTGGGTCATGCTTTGGATCGTTATTTGCCAACCAGATTATAGAAAGAACCAGTATGCCAAATATAGCTATAAGAGTAATGGTTATTATCATTTGTTCTTTAATTTGAGATTGTTTCTTCATAATAATCCTCCCATTAAATATCCCTGCCTAATTAACTCGTTGTTAACTATTTCTTTTCGTTCTTTTTTATCTAGCCTTTCCCACTCATTATGTGTTACCTCACAGATTTCAACCTCTTTTAACTGTTCGCCTAAGGTTTTGTCTTCTATCATTTTTTTCTCAAGACAATTAGGACATTTTGTATTAGGAATTGTATCTATTTTTTCTCCCTCTATTTCATCACATGTTACCCCATATGTATTCGCTACAATTCTCGCCATTTTTATGGACGGCATAACTATACCATTCTCCAAGAATAACTCATTACAATATTCTTCTAGCTCTTGTATGATATTTTCGCCAATAAGATTTGCATAAGCACACTTCTTCCCACTTTTAGTGGAAACAATTCTTTCACCATATGTATAGTTATGGGTAAAATACAAAATACGTTCCGTCCCACAGTTTAAACATTTTTCATGTGCCACATTAAGTTTGACTTTCATCATTCTAATATTAATCTCCTATTGTACTCTCAGTAAAAACCACTTGTACTGATAAACTAATCCTCATACCAGTCACAGTGTTCTTCAAATAATTGTTCTGCAACCTTTTTACAGGCTTCCTCAATTTGTTCATCTGAAGCAGTCTCATAATCCACATTTATTTCTTCTAAATAAACAATAATCATTTTTTCATAATCATGATAGGACACACCATACATCTCATCATAAATATTTCCTCTTCCTTTTCTATATATCTCTAAAAGCTCTATTTCTCTAGGATTATCGCAATAGGAATAAAACTCATTCATCAATTCATCATATGTAGTAGCATAATCCGGATAAAATGTATTAAACAGGATTACTTCATGTTTTACTCTTGCTTCATTTTGTTCCATACTTATTATGGTAATCTTGTCTTTTTCCACATCAAACTCACCACTAATCCTCAATGGATACATATAGTAGTCTAGTTTTCTTTCCACCTCGTTACATGCTATTCTATTTTTTTCTTTAATGTCCTTTACGATAACTGGTACGATAGCGGCTATCACCAATAATATAATAACAAGGGGAATTAATATTTTCTTATTTATATTATTTTTGCTCTCCTATTTCTAGTATATGCTTACGGTTTACTTCGTTTTTGTTTATGTATAATATACGTATTGACATTTGACTTTTATGGATTTTTCGTAATTTAGAATAACATTATTATTTAGAATTGTAAATTCAATATGTTTTGAATTGGGGAGTAATGGAATTATGTAATCGTCTCGTCATATCCATGGACTGAGAGCAGTCATAACGCCCATCTAACCGACTCGCTTCGCTCGTCGATTAGCCGTGCGTTATGCCTTCAAATAGCCAGAAAAATAAAAACAGCCGGTTGAGTACGCAAGCGTCCTCTCCCGACTGTCTTTATATTTTCTGACTGCTCTCAGTCCATTTCCTTACATCTTGTCAATGCTCTCATGGAAAGTTCTTGAGATAACGTCGTTCTGCTGCTCCTCAGTTAACTTGATGAAGTTTACTGCGTAGCCTGAAACTCTGATTGTTAACTGTGGGTAGTTCTCTGGATGCTTCTGAGCATCAAGAAGAGTCTCTCTGTTGTATACGTTAACGTTAAGGTGGTGTCCGCCTTTTTCTACGTAACCATCTAACATGCTTACTAAGTTATCGATCTGCTGTGTACTAGCCATTGTTATATCCTCCTATTATACTAATAATATTCAAAACTCGTTTTCGAGTTTTGTGCGCCAGATTCACGTCAGCTTGGCTGACATAATTCACATGTGAATCTGTGTGCATATTATAATGTTTAATCTTGATTCATATACTCGTCTATGCCCTCGTGAAGTGTTGGTATTGCACAGGCCAAATCACCCTTTGCACAATCTGTGCATCCCATGGTATCAACCGTCTTACCAACTGCGTCTGGGTCAACGGACACATTAACGTGTCCGTGTCCCTTTGACATCATGTCGTCAAGCATAGCTACTATATCGTCAATATTACTTAATCCATTATCCATATAATCAGTCCTTATAATTACTTATTAAGGTCGATTTCGATGTCACCAGCGAATACCTGATCTTCCTTACCAAGTGCTCCAGGAATGATTGAGAATGTATTAGAAATACCATCCTGTGAATCCATGAATGGAAGCTTAGCTACTGATGAAAGTGATGCAAGAGCACCGCTCTTATCTCTACCATGAAGTGGGTTTGCACCAGGTGCAAGTGGCTGACCATGCTTTCTACCACATGGAGTATCACCAGTGTTCTTACCGTAAGTTACGTTTGAAGTAATTGTAAGAACTGACATAGTAGGGAATCCGTTTCTATATACGTGATGCTTTCTAATCTTGTTCATGAATCTTGATACAAGATCTACAGCAATGCTATCTACTCTATCATCATTGTTACCATACTTAGGGAAATCGCCCTCTGTCTCATAGCTTACTACGATACCCTGCTCATTTCTGATTGGCTTAACCTTTGCATACTTGATAGCTGAAAGTGAGTCAGCTACAACTGAAAGTCCAGCGATACCAGTTGCGAAGTATCTTCTAACATCTCTATCATGAAGAGCCATCTGAATTCTCTCGTAAGCATACTTATCATGCATGTAGTGGATGATGTT
>JAGALE010000336.1 GCA_017625335.1 Lachnospiraceae bacterium | reverse complement strand
ATTCAGATTTATCCTATAGATGAGTGGATGAAATTTGCAAATGATATAGCTAGTCAGGATATGACTAAATTGGAGAATAGAAGAAAGAGTGCATATTTCTTTGGATCATCATATACTCTTGAACCTGATGGACAGTATAGAATAGTAATACCACAGAAGATACGTGATGAAATGCATATTGATAAGGAAGTAGTGTTAGTTGGTATGTTCAGTACAGTTGAGTTGTGGTCAAAGTCAGAGTGGGAGAAGCACTATGCAGCTTCAGTTGATATGCATAGTACAGATAATGAAGAAAATGGCAACTCTGATTCAAATGATGCACAAGCAGATAATATTTCACAGTAACATATTAAGGAGGTAGTTATGGAGTTTTCGCATATATCTGTACTCTTAGAAGAAACTATCGATAGTCTTAATATTAAGCCTGATGGAATATACGTAGATGGAACCCTTGGTGGTGGCGGTCATTCTCTTGAGATATGTAAGAGATTAGGTGAGGGCGGCAGACTTATAGGCATCGACCAGGATATGGACGCTATTAAGGCGGCTTCCAAGAGATTAGAAGAATATAAGGATAAGATAGATATAGTACACAGCAATTATCAGGACATAGAGTCCTGCTTGGGAGAGCTTTCTATCCACGGTGTGGATGGAATAGTTCTCGACCTTGGAGTTTCGTCATATCAGTTAGATAATGTTGATAGAGGCTTTACCTATAGAGAGGATACACCCTTAGATATGAGGATGGATCAAAGCCAGATAAGAACGGCTAGAGATATAGTCAATGATTATTCTGAGATGGAGCTTTTTAAGGTGATTAGAGATTATGGGGAAGATAGTTTCGCAAAGAATATTGCCAAGCACATAGTAAAGGCAAGAGAAAATGGCCCTATAGAGACAACAGGTCAATTAAATGAGATTATTAAGGCAGCTATTCCTGCTAAGGTGAGACAGGGGACAGGCCATCCGTCTAAGAAAACATTTCAAGCTATACGAATAGAGCTTAATCATGAGCTTGAGGTGTTAGAGAATTCTATAGATAAGATGATTGAGTTACTTAACCCGGGAGGAAGATTATCTATAATAACCTTCCATTCTTTAGAGGACAGAATAGTTAAAAATCTATTTAGAAAGAATATGAATCCTTGTGTATGTCCTCCAAGCTTTCCGGTTTGTACATGTGGACAGGCACCTAAGGGTAAGATTATTACCAGAAAGCCAATTATACCTAGTGAAGAGGAGATAGACGGTAATAAGAGAGCTAAAAGCTCCAAATTAAGAGTATTTGAAAAGTTTTGATAGATAGAAAAAGGAGAGATGAAGTATGGGTGAAAGACCAAGAAGAACAATGTACTACGTAGAAGGTAGTACAGTAAGAAAGGTGGAGCAAGCACCTTCTAGAAAACATAATAATGAGGTACATAAGAAGTCTTCTAATAAGCCTGTACAGCCAAGGAAGGTATCAGAAAAGGCACAGAATGCCCTTGCATTCAACATGAAGTATACAGTATTTGTAACAGCAGCTGTTGTGCTTATGGTTGTTGCATGGATGGTAGTGCTTTATATGGAGTCAAGAATTAGCTTACAGCAGGCTAATATCAATGACCTTGAAACTCAGTTAGAGGTTATAGAGGAAGAGAATGCAGCTTATAGATTAAGCTTAGAAAGCATGTATACCTTAGATGAGATATATGATGTGGCAACTAATGAGCTTGGCATGGTGTATGCTGAAAAGGGCCAGATTGTATATTATGAGAGTGCAGACGAAGATTACGTTAAGCAGTATCAGGATGTTCCTGAGGCTAATTAAGCCTCAGGAAGTTTTTGCGTTAAAAAGGTGGATGTAAAATGGTGAAAAAAGGAAGAAAAAAGACCAAGAAGGATAACTCGTTCACTAGAGGAATGAGGAATAGACTTCTTTTTGCTTTTGTGGTATTCATGTTTGTATTTTCCCTTTTGGTAGGCAATTTGATTAAGATAAATGTTCAGTCAGGTAAAAAGTATGAGCAGATAGTTTTGGCTCAGCAGGGATCAAAAAGCTCACCTATTCCTTATAGACGTGGTGATATCCTTGATTCCAATGGAACCACATTAGCTACTACTAAGAAGATATATAATCTTATTCTTGAACCTAAAAATATACTTGAGAAGGAAGAGAATAAGAAGGTGACAGTGGCGGCCCTGAAGAAATATTTTGGTCTTACAGATGGAGAGATAACAGAGCTTCTTAAGAATGAAAACTCATACTATGAGATAGCTAAGAAGGATTTGGAATATGAGCAGGTAAAACCTTTTAAGGATTACTTGGAAACAGATGAGGGAGCTAAGGTAAGGGGAGTATTATTTGAGGAGAAATTCGAGAGAGTTTATCCTAATAAACAGTTGGCTTGTCATCTTATTGGATATACCATTGGCACAAATGATGGACAGGGTGGCATCGAGGGTGCATATGACCAATACCTTAATGGAAGCAATGGTAGAGAGTATACATATATCAATGATGACAACAGTGTGGCAAAATCTATAGAACCCCCTGTTAATGGTTATAATTTAGTTACTAGTATTGATGCTAACATTCAGGCCATTGTTCAGGAAAAGGTTGATAATTATATGCAGACTGAAGGTGCGGCAAATGTATCTGTTTTGGTTATGGATCCAAAAACCTGTAACATATTGGCATTATACAACTCACACACCTATGACCCTAATGATGCATATGATTTAGATTCTGTTAGATATCAGTTTAAAACCGATGCAGAATTCGAGGAGTTCAAAAAGAATGCAACCGACGAGGAAACAGTAGACGCCTTATCCAAGGTATGGAGAAACTTTGTAGTAAGTGATGTTTTCGAGCCAGGTTCAACATATAAAACATTTACAATTGCTGGCGCCTTAGAGGAAGGGGTTGTAGATGAGAATTACAGACATGTATGCGATGGTGGAGAACAGATTGATACATATTATATCCAGTGTCACATCGCAGCTTATGATTCAGTTCATGGAGAATTGACATTATCCGGAGCATTAGAAAATTCCTGTAATGATGTTCTTATGGATATAGCTAAAAGAGAGGGCCCTGCTACGTTTGATAAGTACCAGAAGCTTTTTGGTTTTGGTCAGGCAACAAATGTTGATATACCGGGAGAACCTAGTGATGCAGACTTTTCTAGTGTCATATATCACGAGGATACCCTTAATGTTACAGAGCTTGCAACCTCATCCTTTGGACAGGGACCATGTACGTCTATGATGCAGCTTTGTACAGCATTTTGCTCTGTAATTAATGGTGGATACTACTATGAACCAAGCGTGGTTCAAAGAATTGAAGATGAGAATGGAAATATTATAGATAATCTGGAAAATGTCCTTGTTAGAAGAACCGTGTCTGAAGAGGTTTCGGATATTATGAAGCAACAGCTTTTTATGGTTGTAGAGCAGGGAACAGGTAAGAAGGCAGCGATTGAGGGTTATACTATTGGTGGAAAGACCGGAACTGCAGAGAAGCTTCCTAGAGGTAATGGAAAGTATATGATTTCATTCATAGGTTTCGCTCCTGTAGAGGATCCTCAGGTAGTTGTATATGTGGTTGTTGATGAGCCTAATACACCAGATCAGTCAACAAGTGCAGCATCATCTTATTTATTTGCGGATATAGCCGTAGAGCTTTTCCCATATATGAATATATACAAATCTAATGATAATTATGATTTGGACACAACTAATTCGCCTGATGAGGTGGCAACACCTATTTATGAAGGTGATGTTCCTAATAGTGATGTGGCAGGAGGAGAAGATAATCCGTATGTATCTGATACAGATGGCTCTGCTACAGAAGATGTAAATACTGAAGAGGAACAGTCAGAGGATGGTGAATATAGTGAAGATGAATACTCAGAGGATGGATATTCTGAAGAGGGATATACCGAGGATGAATATTATGAGGATGAGTACTACGAAGATGATTATTATGAAGAGGAATACTAATAATAGTATTTAGAGATATTAACTATAATAATCTACTCAAATAATTGATTCGCGAAAGCGGTTTTAATTAATACGTAAATGATAAATTGGTTTTTGAATAAAAATTGCAATATATAACTTGTCAACAAAATGGAATACTGTGAATTATTTCGAATAAGTATTAATAAATGATTTTGGGAATAATTCATGAAGAGCTTTAAAGATTATTTTGAATTACACAGCAAAAGAAAGCTTACTGTTTTTGCTGCATTTATTCTTGTTGCAGCTGTGGTGCTTACTGTAAGGCTTGGCTTTATAATGGTCATAAAAGGGGATTATTATGATGAGAGAGCCACCAATATTCAGGAGCGTGAGCGTAGCATAAAGGCAAGAAGAGGGATTATCTATGACAGAAATGGAGTTGTAATAGCTGATAATAAGGCAGTGTGCTCCATATCCGTAATTCACAATCAGATAGAGGATGAGGAAAAAGTTATAGAAGAGCTTTCCCGAATTCTTCAAATTGATGAGAATACTATTAGAAAAAAAGTAGAAAAGGTGTCTTCAAGAGAGACCATAAAAAGTAATGTTGACAGGGATATTGCTGATAAAATACGAGCCTTAGACTTAGCTGGAGTAATGATAGATGAGGATTATAAAAGGTATTATCCCTATGATTCCTTAGCATCAAAGGTTATTGGATTTACAGGAGCAGATAATCAGGGAATAGTTGGACTTGAGGTATATTATGATGATTTGCTACAGGGAACAGCGGGAAGTATTAAAACCCTGACGGACTCTAGAGGAATTGAGATAAAGGGTGCTGCAGAGACAAGGCAGGAGCCGGTTCCGGGGAATAATATCATTACCTCAATAGACGTTAATATTCAGCAATACACAGAGCAATTAGCCATACAGACCATGGAGCTAAGAAATGCAAACAGAGTTTGTATAATTGTTATGAATCCTCAAAATGGGGAGATATATGCCTTAGCGGATGTGCCCGAGTACAATCTTAATGAGCCATTTAAGCTTAATGTGGCATCAACATCAACGGATGCTAATGGTATTTATGCACAGGGCAAAGCTGAGATAGAAGTAGATGAAAGCTATGTGCCAACAGCAGATGAGCTTAACAATATGTGGAGGTGCTTTCCTATAAGTGATACTTATGAGCCGGGATCCACATTTAAGATAGTTACAGCTACAGCAGCCTTTGAGGCGGATGTACTAGATGTGAGTGATGGTTTTTACTGTCCCGGCTATAAGCTGGTTGGAGACAGGAGAATTAGATGTCATAAAACAGTGGGGCATGGAAGTCAGACCTTTAAAGAAGGAATTATGAATTCCTGTAATCCGGTTTTTATGGATATAGGAGCACGAGTAGGTGCTAAGAATTTTTACAAGACAATGGAAGCCTTGGGACTATTTGAGAAAACAGGAATAGATCTTCCGGGAGAGGCCACTTCCATATTTCATAATATTGACAACGTGAAGGAGGTTGAGCTTGCAACCATATCCTTCGGACAGACCTTTCAGATTACACCACTGCAGCTTATGAGAGCAGCGTCGGCAGTAGTTAATGGAGGTACATTGGTTACACCGCATTTTGGCGTGTATGTAACTGATAGCAATAATAACATAGTTGACAAGATATCCTATAATACAAGGGACGGAGTGGTTTCTGAGGAAACCTCAGAAACCATGAAGGACCTACTTCATGCAGTTGTTGCAGAAGGTACAGGTAAAAATGCTTATGTGGAAGGCTTTGATGTGGGAGGAAAAACTGCCACAAGTGAAAAGCTACCTAGAAGCAGTAACAAGTATATTTCTTCGTTTTTGGGATTTGCACCTACAGATAACCCCCAGGTTATGGCTTTGGTTTTAATTGATGAGCCAGAGGGGACCTATTACGGAGGAACTATAGCAGCACCGGTTATAGGAGATTTATATGAGAATATATTGCCTTATATAGGCTTAGATAAAAAAATATCAACGGATACTGATGCTACTTCTGTTATGTGGATAGATGATACGGTATTCTAGATAAACAAATGAGCAAAAAAGGAGTTAGAAATGATGAATTATAATGATATAGTAATGCCGGTTTTAATAGCATTTGGAATAAGCGTTGTGCTTAGCCCGATTATTATTCCTTTTCTTAAGAAATTGAAGTTTGGTCAGTTTGTAAGGGATGATGGACCGGAATCACATCTTAAGAAATCAGGAACACCTACTATGGGTGGTCTCATAATATTGGTAAGTATAATTATTACATCCTTGTTCTATATCAAGGATTATCCAGAGGTTGTGCCAGTTCTTTTTTCTACATTAGGCTTTGGATTGGTTGGATTTTTGGATGATTATATAAAGGTTGTAATGAAGCGTTCTATGGGGCTTAGAGCATGGCAGAAGATGCTTGGACAGTTTGTAGTAACTGGAATTTTTGCATATTATATGTATGCTCACACAGACCTTGGAACAGAGATGATTATTCCTTTTATGGACAAAAAAGTAGATATAGGTATGATTTACTATGCATTTATGTTTGTGGTAATACTTGGAACTGTTAATGGTGCAAACTTTACAGATGGATTAGATGGTTTGGCTTCTTCAGTTACAGTGCTTATAGCTACATTCTTTACAGTTGCTGCAATTGGTCTTGGTTCAGGCGTTGCGCCAATTACCTGTGCTACTGTGGGAAGCTTACTTGGATTTTTGGTTTACAATGTTTATCCTGCAAGAGTATTTATGGGTGATACAGGTTCCCTGGCTTTAGGTGGATTTGTTGCATCCACAGCATATGTGCTTCAGATGCCACTTATAATACTTTTAGTAGCATTTATATATTTTGCAGAGGTTTTATCAGTTATTATCCAGGTGCTTTATTTTAAGAAGACTGGTAAGAGAATATTTAAGATGGCTCCAATTCATCATCATTTTGAGTTGAGTGGTTGGCCTGAGACTAAGGTTGTATCCATATTCTCAATTGTAACTGCAATACTTTGCTTTATTTCAATTCTCGCTATTTAATTAGGAGGAAGACTTATGTTCGACAAAAAGGTTTTAGTGGCTGGCTGTGGAAGAAGCGGCATATGTGCTACAAAATTATTGATAGAAAAGGGTGAAGAGGTAATTCTCTTTGACGAGAATAAAAAAGGTGAGCTTTCAGCAGATAAGATAAAAGAAAATCTTGGTGAAGCGGGTAATAGTTCGAAGCTTGAGATTTTCCTGGGTCAGCTTACAGGGGAGCTCCTTGATGAAGTATCCGTTATGGTTATTAGTCCTGGAATTCCAACAGATGCAAGCTTTGTTCTATCTGTTAAGGAAAAGGATATACCGGTATGGAGTGAAATTGAGCTTGCTTATTACTATGAAAAGGGAACTGTTGTAGCCATAACAGGTACTAATGGTAAGACTACAACCACCTCTCTTGTAGGTGAGATAATGAAGGCTCATAATCCTAATAGCTATGTGGTAGGTAATATAGGAATACCTTATACACAGCAGGTGGTTAATACAAGTGATAAGTCAGTTACGGTTGCGGAGGTAAGTAGTTTTCAGTTGGAAACTATTATCAGCTTCAAACCACATGTTTCAGCTATTCTTAATCTGACCCCTGATCATTTGGATAGACATTATACATTTGAAAACTATGCCAGATGCAAGGCCGATGTAACAAAGAATCAGACTGATGACGATTATGTCATAGTTAACTATGATGATCCGGAAACTATGAAATGGGTTGATAAGTTATCTGGAAATGTAATCTATTTCAGTAGATTAACACAGCTTGACAATGGAGTGTGTGTTAAGGATGGTTCAGTGTATGTATACGAAAATAACATTTCTACATGGGTGCTTGACTTAAAAGATATACAAATTTTAGGAGACCATAATGTTGAGAATGTTTTGGCAGCAGTAGGCATAACATATTATATGGGAGTTCCGGTTTCTACCATAGGTAAAGCCTGTACAGAGTTTAAGGGAGTACCACATAGAATAGAATATGTGAAAACTGTAAATGGTGTTGAGTACTATAATGACTCTAAAGGAACCAACCCGGATGCTGCAATAAAGGGTATTAAGGCTATGAAGTCAAAGACATATCTAATTGGTGGAGGATATGATAAAAAATCATCCTATGATGAGTGGATAGATAGCTTTGATGGCAAGGTTAAGAAATTAGTTTTGCTTGGTCAGACAGCAAGTGATATAGATAAGTCGGCAAGGTCTAGAGGCTTTGTTGATACAGTGTTTGTAAAATCTCTTGAGGAGGCTGTGAAGTATTGTTACGACATGGCTGAGCCTGGAGAATGTGTACTCCTTTCACCAGCCTGTGCAAGCTGGGGAATGTTCGATAATTACGAGCAAAGAGGAGATATGTTTAAGGAGTATGTTAACAAATTGTAGGAGTGAGTGTTTGTGAGTAGTAAAGCTGCAACAAAGACAAGGAAAAAAAGTAAAGCCTCCTTTTGGTTTATGGAGGAAGGATATTTTGACTATCAGATTCTATTTATAACCATAGTGTTGGTTTTGTTTGGAATTATGATGATATATAGTGCCAGCTCGTACAGGGCTGTTATGGAAGGAAATAGTGATTTCTTCTATGCACTCAAGCAGGCTCTTATAGCTATGGGAAGCTTTGTGATAATGATGGCGGTGTCATCAGTTAACTATAAGCAGTATTATTCCTATGCTATGCCTTTGATAATTATTTCGGTTGCGTTATGTGCGATAGTATCGGTTATAGGTATTGCAAGTCATGGTGCGGTTAGATGGATAAGCTTAGGCTTCTTCAATCTTCAGCCTTCAGAGTTTTTGAAGCCTGCAATAGTAATATACATAGCCAAGGTATGTCATACCAATGAAGAGTGGTTAGAAAACTTTAAGGATTTATTTAAAATCATGATGATTCCATTAGTTGGAATTATAATAGTTGCATTGGAGAACCTTAGTACAGCTATAGTATGCTTCGCAATACTTTGTGTAGTAATATTTGTAGCCGCAAAGGATATTAGACCGCTTTTGTGTTGGGGAATCCTAGCAGTGGTTGGTGGAGTTTTGCTTATATTGATGGAAGGATACCGTGGTGGAAGAATTGAAGCCTGGTTAAATCCTGAAACTAGCGAAAACGGATATCAAACTATGCAGTCATTATATGCCATAGGGTCAGGTGGATTATTTGGTAAGGGTCTTGGTAATAGTATACAAAAGACAGGATTTTTACCTGAGTCTCACAACGATATGATCTTTTCAGTTGTTTGTGAAGAGTTAGGATTATTTGGAGCATTGGCTGTAATTGCTTTGTTTGTAATGTTGCTTTTTAGATTTAGATATATTGCGAATCATTGTCCAAATAGATTTGCAAGCTATATGGTGGTTGGAGTAATGGCGCAGATAGCAGTTCAGCTTATTATTAACATAGGCGTTGTAACAAATACCTTGCCACCTACAGGAGTAACACTTCCTTTTATAAGCTACGGTGGTTCATCCGTGCTTGCCACAATGATTGAGATAGGTTTGGTTTTATCTGTATCAAGACAGATTGAACCATATGAATAAATATATTTTATAAATATACTTTACTAAGAAAGTGATGTGAAGAGTATTTGAAAAAAGCACAAAGGTCATTGGTTGCCTTACTTGTGGTGATTATAGGTATATATGCATTTCTGAATTCCTTTAAGCTTGAGGAGATTAAGATAAGTGAATGCGAATATGCTGATGAGGAAATAATTGCCCAAATTGTAAGAGATAATGCAGCCGGAGATAATACATTGGCTCTAATTCTTAGTAGCAAGCTGAAGCCAGTAAAAGGAATTCAGTTTGTGGACAAGATAGAGATAGATTACTTGTCAAAAAATGCTGTTTCGGTAACTGTCTATGAGAAGGCTCTAGCGGGCTGTGTAGAGTACATGAATAGCTACATATATTTTGACAAGGATGGTATAGTTCTTGATTCGTCAAGTGAGATGGTTCCGGGAGTTCCTTATATAAAGGGCTTGGAATTTGACAGCTGGGAGGCAGGCAAGAAGCTTCCTATAGAGGATGAGAGAAGGTTTAAGGCTATACTTAATGTAACCCAGCTCATAGAGAAATATCAGCTTGATATAGATGGTATTAAGTTTACAGCCTCCAACGAGTTGGTTTTGACACATGAAAAAATTACTATTGAACTAGGAGAGGGGGAATACCTTGAGATACAGATGATGAATCTGGGAAGTATACTGGAAGGTCTTGAAGGCAAGGAAGGTACGCTGAATATGAAGGATTTTGATTCTGAGAATGCGACAGCTAGTTTTAAATAGAAAAAATTTAGAAATTATTAGCTAAATTAACAAAAAACAGTTGATTATTTGGCAAAATGATTATATTATTAAGGTAATAATGTTCAATGTGGGTTTTTATGCATTGAATTCGAAAGCTTTATAATTATTTAGTAGATTAAGTTAATTACAATGAAGGAGGAAAGAACCTTGCTTGAAATAAAATCAAACGACGAAAAAACCCCTGCAAGAATCCTTGTCATAGGTGTAGGTGGAGCAGGTAACAACGCAGTTAACAGAATGATTGATGAGAATGTTGAAGGTGTAGAGCTTATAGCTATTAACACTGATAAGCAGATCTTATCACAGAGTAGAGCTACTACTAAGATTCAGATTGGTGAGAAGCTGACTAAGGGACTTGGTGCAGGTGCAAAGCCTGAGATCGGTGCTAGTGCAGTTGAAGAGAATAGAGAAGAGATTACTGATATCATGAAGGATGCCAATATGGTATTCGTTACTTGTGGTATGGGTGGTGGTACAGGTACAGGTGCTGCTCCTGTAGTTGCTGAGATTGCAAGAAATCTTGGTATTCTTACAGTTGGTGTAGTTACTAAGCCTTTCTCATTCGAGGGTAAGCCTAGAATGAACAACGCCCTTAATGGTATCGCTAAGCTTAGAGAGAATGTTGATACATTAATCGTTATTCCTAACGATAAGCTTTTACAGATTTGTGATAAGAGAACTACAATTCCTGAAGCACTTAAGAAGGCTGATGAGGTTCTTCAGCAGGGTGTACAGGGTGTAACAGATCTTATCAATAAGCCAGGTCTTATCAACCTTGACTTTGCAGATATTCAGACAGTTATGAGGGACAAGGGTGTTGCTCATATCGGTATTGGTACTGCAAGTGGTGATAACAAGGCAGTTGATGCTATCAAGTCAGCTATGGATAGTCCATTGCTTGAGACAACTGTAACTGGAGCTACAGATATAATCGTTAACTTCTCAGGTAACATTGGTATCGTTGAGGCGTACGACGCTATTACATACCTTACTGAGGTTGCTGGAGACAGCGCTAATATCATCTTTGGTACAGTTGATAACGATAATATGGGCGAGGATGTTTGTATTACTATTATTGCTACAGGTATTGAGGCTAATGCTGCTAATGCAGCTACAGTTACTGCTACACCTGCTGCAAAGCCACAGGCTAAGCCAAGTGTTACACCTATTGGTGGAGCACCAACATATTCAGGACAGCCTATCTCAACAGGTACTACAAACGCAGTTAAGCCATCATTTTTAAATACACCTGTAAAGCCTGTTACACAGGGAGTTGATATGACAGCTACTAAGGCTACACCGGTTAGACCACAGCCAGCAGCTGCTAACAATCCTAATGGAATCAAGATTCCTGACTTCCTTAAGAGAGGTTAATTATTAGATGATTATGGTCTGTCGAAACTGATTAATAGCTTCGACAGACCTTTTTATATTACATGACATGAAAGGATAAATGATTATGGATAACAATATGGGAGGAGACAGAACCACGTTTTTTGACGAATCAATGCTGTCACAATACCAAAATCCGTACCAACCAAATATTCAGGGGCAAGGTCAATATCAGTACCAGGCTAGCCAGGGACAGAAGAAAAATACCCTTGTTATAGTGGATAGGGATGGCGTGCATGAGTTAGATTTAAGTGAACATGCAGACGCGGTGTATACCTTTGGTAGAAAAAGTGATAACAGTATAGTTGTTAATTCGGAGATAGTATCTGGACAACATGGTGAGATATGTATATCTGGTGGTGTATTCTTTATAAAGGATAATGGTAGCTCCAATGGTACATACATAGCTAATGGACCACAGTTTTACAAGGCTCAGCCAGGACAGTATTACGGTGGAGATAATAAGGATATGATCATAAGACTTGGAACTAATAAGTCCTTTGGTCAGGTTGAAGCAGTTCTTATGCTGTATGATAGTGATGCAGCAAGTGGCACCTGGAAAAACTATAGTCTTCATGATGGGGATAATAGTATAGGCCGTGCTGAGGACTGTGATATTAAAATTCGTAATGTTGCCGTATCCAGATACCATGCAGGAGTCAGACATATTAATGGGGAATATTATGTGTTTGATAATAAGTCAACTAATGGTGTGTTCGTTAATGGTGTTAAGATTGACAAACCGGTAAGACTTGCTGACAAGGATATATTTACTATATTGAATACAACCTTTATCTTCAGTAATGGCAAGCTATTTTACAGAGTTAATCCGGAAGGTATTGCTCTTAATCTTAGAAATCTTAACAAGGAGGTACCTGCTAAGGGAGGTAAGAAAACTATACTTGATAAGGTTAGCTTAAGTATCGGAGCTAATGAATTTGTTGCTATTATAGGTGGTTCAGGAGCTGGTAAAACAACGCTTATGACTGCTATGAGTGGTTTTGATACTCAGATAACAGGAGATGTATTCTGTAATGGTATTAACCTTAGAGAAAATTTCCAAACATTAAAGAATGTTATAGGCTTTGTTCCACAGCAGGATATAATATACGAGAACATTACACTTAAGAAGATGCTTTACTATACTGCAAAGCTTAAGATGCCAGAGGATACAACCAAGGAGGAGATTTATCAGCGAATCCACGATGTATTAGGCATGGTAGAGCTTTTAGAGCATCAGGATACATATATTAGAAGACTTTCCGGAGGTCAGAAGAAGAGAGCAAGTATTGCAGTTGAGCTTCTTGCTAACCCGGGACTTTTCTTCTTAGATGAGCCTACATCAGGTCTGGATCCTGGAACTGAGCAGCATCTTATGCATACCCTTAGCAAGCTTTCTAAGGAACAGGAGAAAACTATTATAATGGTAACTCACACCACTAATAATATTCATCTGTGTGATAAGGTTATTATTATGGGTTATGGTGGAAGACTTTGCTATTGTGGAGCTCCATCAGGAATCAAGGATTTCTTTGCAACAGATGATATAGTTGAGGTTTATGATAAGATTACTAAGGATACCAAGGGATGGGAGAATAGATTTAAGCAGTCTGGAATTAATAAGCTTGATGAGGGATTGGGTTCTAATTCAGGTAAGGAAATCAAACCTAAAAAGGTAAGTAGCTTAAATCAGTTATCTGTTCTTATCAGAAGATATGTAACACTTATTAAAAATGATATAGGAAGACTTATGATGATCTTCCTTCAGCCGATACTTATAGGTATTCTTATGGCTCTTGTGGCTGAAGACGGTATCTATGAGAAGATGTTCGAGACAAGATCTATACTGTTTGCACTTATGAGTGCCGGTATATGGATGGGACTGTTTAATACTATCCAAGAGATATATAAGGAACGAGTCATCCTAAAACGAGAATATATGGCAAATCTGAAGCTGCCTATATATATGCTTTCTAAGTATATAGTACAGGCTGTTATAGCGATAATTCAGGCTGTTATCCTTGTGGCAGTATTTGTACTGATTAAGGGTAAGCCACAGTGTGATGGCGTGGTAATGGGCAATGCAGTGCTTGAAATGATGGTAACTATATTCGTAACTGTATATGCCGCTGCTGCATTTGGTCTTCTTATTTCAGCCATTTCTAAGAATGGTGACAGAGCTATGACCATAGCACCGTTTGTGCTTATTATACAGCTTTTGTTCTCAGGTATATTGTTCTCACTTGATGGTATTACAGAGAAGATTTCATATGTAACCTTCAGCCGTTGGTCTATGGAAGCTTTAGGAAGTACTAACAACTTAAATGAACTAGAGCCTGTAGGTGAAGAAGATGCCAAGAAGGCAGAGGAGGAAGCTAAGGAGAAGCAGGATGAGCTTATAGCAAGCTGTAATGATGCCATAGCTTCTATGCAGGATGCTTATGATGAAACCATCAACGAGCTTCAGGATACTGTAGAGTATTACTCAGTTTATGCTAATGATCCACAGACCTTTGAAGAATATGTGTCAGAGCCTGTAACTGTTGAAGCACCTGAGGATGAGGAGGAAGAAGAGGAAGAGGAAGCTGATGAGATGTTCGTAAGAACAAAGTCTCATATGGCTAAGTGCTGGGGCTTCTTATTCTTAGTGACCTACTTGTTTGCAGGAGTTAGTATTGCGGTACTGACTAAGCTTAAGGATGAGCAGAGGTAACCTTATAATACGAATTATATAGAGCAAAAGTTTGAACACCTGCCATACATTGTATGTGCAGGTGTTCTTTTCTTTTTGCTACAACAGGTTTATGTTGTTCTTGTTATATTGTATATTTCCTAGGCGGAATAAATCGGCCAGAGAATCGTCTCCTTCATTGCTGCTTGTCCAACTGCTATCGGTTTCTCCGATGTTTGAGATTATATTCATCATAGTGTCAAAATAGGTCATAAGCATCTGATATTCTGCGTATGAGAAATACTCATCAAGCTTTTCAGATAGAGCTTTTAATGCTTGGTCTGTAAGGCTTGCGTTTTCGGAGTCTAGCTCTTGGTTAGTGGTGTTATCAGTATTGACACTAACTGTTTTACCTGATGTATCCACACCCTCATCTAAATAACGCATAACTGTAGCTACATAATTTTGTGTTTCCTCGAATGGCGGAATTCCATCATATTTTTCAACGTTTCCAGGCCCTGCGTTATATCCGGCAAGCATAAGCTTAACATTTCCATCATATAATTTATCTAGCTGGCTTAATAATTTGGCGCCACCCATAATATTTTCGTAAGGATCATATGCGTCCTTTACTCCTAGGGACTGGGCAGTGGATGGCATAAGCTGCATAATTCCCATTGCACCGCAGTGGGAGGTTGCCTCAGGATTAAAATTCGATTCTGCCTTTGCCACAGCTTTAAGTAAGTCCACAGATATACCGTATTTGTTAGATGCTTCCTCAAATATGCTATCCAAGTCCACAGTTTTTTCAGTAGGTGTCAGATTAGCCTTTTCCTGTTCTAACAGCTGGTCGAATACGCTTTGACCAATAGACTGGGTGTTCTGGTTGGCTGAAGCTTTAGTTGCATTAGATATTGCGTAGGCGTTGTATATATTTTCGTCTACATATCCTATTCCTTCTATGTACATATTATCACTTCCGTTTCTGTTGTTAGTGGTATGCTTTCTATGATTTAAATCAAATACCTAATTAACAGTATTGTATAACCTTTTTTGCGACTTGGCAAGATAGTACTTGACAGAAAGGTTGTGCTTGTTGTGGTTGATAATACAACGAAAATGTAATATAATAAAAAGTTGTATGATAACCGGGAGGTTTTGAGATTATGAATTATATTGCTAGTGGCGACGAGATGAGTCGCATAGATGAATATGCTATAAATGTTATAGGAATACCACAGATGGTATTGATGGAGAGAGCAGCTCTTGCAGTGTATGATTATATACATGGAAAGTTTAGTAGAGACGCAAATGTGCTTGTAGTTGTTGAGGGTGGCAATAATGGTGGAGACGGCCTTGCCTTAGCTAGAATACTACATAGTAATGGCTATGATGTGGAAATATATTGGGGAGAAGTTCTCGGTAAGACTAGTGAGGCTTTTAAGGCGCAGCTTGATATTGTTAGAAAGCTTAATGTGAAATTCGCGGATGATATATTAAATTGCGGTTATGACGTTGTGGTAGATGCTGTGTTTGGAGCAGGTCTTAATAGAGCCATAACTGGCAAGCTGGCAGATGTTATAAATGCTATGAATGACGTGGATGCGTTTAAGCTTGCAGTTGACATACCATCAGGTATAGATGCTACAAATGGTTATGTGCTTGGAACAGCATTTAGAGCAGATGCGACAGTTACATTTGCAATTATGAAGATGGGGCTTCTTACAGGAATGGGCTATGAATACAGTGGACAACTTACTGTAGCCGATATTGGAGTGCCTAAGAAGGCAATAGATTACATAGAGCCGGATCTTTATACCTATGATGGTAATGATGTGGATAGATTACTTCCGTACAGAAAGCTTGATTCTCACAAGGGAAGCTTTGGTAAGATAGGTATTATAGGCGGAAGCAAGAATATGGCAGGAGCAGCTATGTTTGCAGCAGAGGCGTCCTATAGAATGGGCTGCGGTTTGGTTAGAATTTGCACTGTAGAAGAAAATCGTGAGATTATGCAGACTAAGCTTCCGGAAGCAATGCTTACAACCTTTGATTCTAAGGATAAAGGTAGTGTGAGAGAGGCTATTAAGTCTATGCTTAGTTGGTCAGATGTTATAATATTAGGACCTGGTCTTAGTACAAAGGAGTATGCGGAATACATAGTGGAGAAAGTGCTTCGCGATTATGATGGTACTATAGTATTAGACGCAGATGGACTTAATATTGTTGCTAAGAATAAGCAGTGGCTGTCGGATTCATCTGCAAAGATTATTATAACTCCACATTTGGCAGAGATGTCTAGACTTACAGAGGTTAAAATCGGAGATATAAAGAGTAATAAATATGAAATTGCAAGACAGTTTGCTAAGGATAATAACATTATTGTAGTGTTAAAGGATTCTAGAACAGTAGTGTCTGATGGTGGTGTTCAGGCATATATTAATACCACAGGTAATAACGGAATGGCTACAGGTGGTTCGGGAGATGTATTAGCAGGAATTATTGGTGGTCTTTGTGGTCAGAGAATGAGTGAGTTTGAGGCTGCTAAGCTTGGTGTTTGTTTGCATGGATTAGCAGGTCAGGAGGCGGCTATCAGTAAGGGAAGATACAGTATGATAGCCAGCGATATAGTAAGAGGAATTACAGCAGTGCTAGGCGCTGATTATTATGTTGGTTAGTAGTCTTGTGATTGCTATTAATCAAAGTTTGAATGACTTCGATTTATAAATGATAGGGAGATAAATATGTCGGTTAGAGAAGTGGGATACAACAGAATATATGCCAGAATCAACATGGATAATCTTAGATTTAACATTAAGAAGATGAAATCTATGATAAAGTCTGATATGAAGGTTCTTGCAGTGGTTAAGGCTGACGCATATGGTCATGGTGCAGTGGGAGTAGCTTTAAGAATTAGAGATTTGGCGGATTATTATGGAGTGGCAACCATAGATGAGGCTGTGGAGCTAAGACAGGCAGGAATCACTGAACCTATATTAATAATTGGATACACAGATTCTGAGGATTTTCCTAAGCTTATGGAATATAATATTACACAGGCTGTATATGATGTGGCAGAGTGTAAAAAGCTTTCCGATGTGGCTGTTGATGCAGGTGTAAAGGTTAAGGTCCACCTAAAGGTTGATACAGGTATGGGAAGAATCGGATTTTCCGCAGATGCTTTTGGAGTGGAGGAAGCTTTAAAGCTAAAGGATATGCCAGGACTTGACATAGAAGGTATATTTACCCATTATGCTAAGGCCGATGAGCTTGATAAGTCATATTCCCATGTCCAAAAGGAAAAGTTCTTAAGCTTTATAGATGGTTTGGAGGCAGGGGGAGTAAGCTTTGCCGTAAAGCATATTGATAACAGTGCAGGAACTATGGAGATGGATGACAATGAATTCGATATGGTGAGACTTGGAATTGTAACCTACGGACTTTATCCGTCAGATGAGGTAGATAAGTCAGTGGAGATTAGACCAGTTATGTCTCTCATATCCCATATATCCCATATAAAAACTGTGGAGAAGGGAACATCCATAAGCTATGGTGGAACCTATGTGGCGGATGAAACTAGACGCATAGCTACTGTTACAGTTGGGTATGCAGATGGTTACCCTAGAGCTCAATCTAATCTAGGACGAGTGATTGTGAGAGGTCAGTATGCTCCTATAGTAGGAAGAGTTTGTATGGATCAGATGATGATAGATGTGACTGATATTCCTGATGTCTCGATTAAGGATGAGGTTATATTAATTGGAGGAACTGATGATAAATATATTTCGGTGGAGGAGGTTGCCAAGTACGCGAACAGCTTTAATTATGAGCTGGTTTGTCATATTGGTAGAAGAGTTCCCCACATATACCATGAGGATGGAGCAGACACTGTCTGTGTAAATTATCTCGTGTAAGGAAAGATATGTATATACCTATTGATTATTGGAAATACTTTCATTAGTTTGAAATAACAATAGGAGTGTGAAATCAGTGGTAATCAGACGTGGAGATATATATTATGCCGATCTGAGACCTGTAATAGGTTCAGAGCAGGGCGGTGTAAGACCAGTACTTATTATACAGAATGAAACAGGTAACAAGCATAGTTCAACAGTAATTGTGGCAGCTATTACATCGCAGCTACATAAGGCTAAGCTACCAACACATGTGGAGCTTGATTCAAGGTATTGCGATATAGCTAAGGATTCTGTTATACTATTAGAACAGGTAAGAACTATAGATAAACAAAGACTTAAAGAAAAGGTGTGTCATCTAGATAGCAGGATAATACAACGAGTTAATGAGGCACTTAGGATAAGTCTTGAGTTATAGATAAAAAAGGAGAAATGAAAAAATGTCCCAAAGCGGTCCCAGTAGCTTAAAGAAATTATTTGGTAAGAAGCTTAACGAGGAAAAGGTTGAAGAAGAAATTCTCTCTATGGTAGAGGAAGGTCATGAACAGGGAATCATTGAGGAATCTGAAGCTGAGATGATAAGTAATATTATGGAGCTTTCTGATAAGGTTGCCAGAGAAATTATGACAAATCGTCAAAAGGTGATAGCTATAGAGAATACCTCCACAGTGGAGGAGGCTATAAGATTTATTACAGAGAATAATTTTTCCAGGTATCCTGTATATGAGGAGGATTTGGATAATATCCTAGGTGTAGTTCACCTGAAGGATTTGGTTGAGGAATATATGAAGAATCCAGAAACTAGTATTACAAAGGTAATGGAGGAGCCTATATTCATTCATCCAACCTTTAACATTAATAAACTACTTCAAAAGATGCAAAACGAGAAGATACATATGTCTGTAGTTGTTGATGAATATGGACAGACAGAGGGTATAGTGTGTATGGAGGATATTATTGAGGAGATTGTAGGTAATATCTTTGATGAACATGATGATGACGAAGAGGAAAGCATTAAGGAGATAGGGGATGACAGCTATATGATGGCTGGAGATGCTTCATTGCTTGATGTGTCTGACGAGCTTGATATAGAATTTCCGGATGAGGATTTTGAAACCCTTAATGGATTTATGCTTTATGAGTTGGGAAGACTTCCTGAGGAGAATGAGACAACTGAGATTATTTACCAGGGCTACAAATTTATCCCTGTTAAAATATGTGACAAGATGATAACACTTGTCAAAGTAGAAAAATGTGAAGAAGAAAATAAAGAGGATAAGGAGTAACTTAAGATGTCAGGACATTCAAAATTTGCCAATATTAAGCACAAAAAGGAGAAAAACGACGCTGCAAAGGGTAAGATTTTTACTATCATTGGTAGAGAAATTGCCGTAGCAGTAAAGGAGGGTGGTTCAGACCCTGCTAACAACAGCAAGCTTCGTGATGTTATAGCTAAGGCTAAGGCTAACAACATGCCTAACGACACTATTGATAGAGGTATCAAGAAGGCAGCAGGTGACCTTGGCTCAGTAAACTATGTAGGAATTACATATGAGGGATATGGTCCTAACGGAACAGCTATCATTGTTAATGCCCTTACTGATAATAAGAACAGAACAGCTTCTAATGTTCGTAACGCCTTCACTAAGGGTGGTGGAAATGTAGGAACTACAGGCTGTGTGTCATATATGTTTGACGAGAAGGGTCAGATTATCATAGATAAGGAAGAGTGCTCCATGGATGCAGATGACCTTATGATGATTGCTCTTGATGCAGGAGCAGATGACTTTGTTGAGGAAGAGGATAGCTTCGAAATATTAACAGCACCAGATGATTTTTCAGCAGTACGTGAGGCTCTTGAGAAGGAGAACATCCCAATGGTATCAGCTGAGGTAACTATGGTTCCACAGAACTACGTAGAGCTTACTAATGAGGATGATATCAAGAAGATGAATAAGATACTTGACTTACTCGATGAGGATGACGACGTGCAAAGCGTGTACCACAACTGGGATGAGTAAGATTCACTCAAGCAAAAATGCAGGCATTGCCTGCATTTTTATTTGTGGGTGAATCTTACTCATCCCCTCCGAAGCGTTTACATATTGGTTATCACGGAGTGATAACCAATAACCTGCGAAGCAGGTGCGCTGAAAGCGTAATGTAAATGCGGAGGAAGGGTTGATTAAAAATGCCCTCAAGCCAAAATGTGTGCCTTCGGGCACGCATTTTTATTTGAGGGTGAATTTTAATCAAACTTTAATCTTTCCTTAATCGAAAGTTGCTATAATATTTATTTCAAATCTAATAAAATACAAAATGTAGATGAAATTTGATTTTGATTATGATATATTAGTAACTGCAAATGTTTTTCAGATAAACATTCTTACAAGGGGGAACTTGATTATGATGCCTTTTTTGGTGTTTTTCTTATTATGGTATGCTTTCTTTGGACGTAATAATCCTAGAATATATAATAAATTGGATGGTAAGATAGGAACTATCATGTTTTGGCTTATTGCCTTAACAGTATTTCCTGCATTTATTCCAGGAGTTCTTGGGGCTATGTTTGGACTTACAGTTGCTGCTCTAGCTATACTTGCTGCATTTAGTCCTATAATTATACCGGCAGTTATTATAGGTAGAATATTGGGATTTGGAAAGAACAAGCATAAAAAGGGTAAAACAGTTAAATATGATACTAAAGAGCGTAATATGTCTACAGGACTTACAAAGTCTGTTCCTAAGAGAAGAAAGATAGTGAGAAAGTTTAATAAGAAATACGACTTGAATCTTACTGAGGAAGAGATTAACAAAATCGTAGATGCATCCTATATGTCTTTTGCTTGGGAGAAGGAAATTAAGGATATGGATGAGGATTATGATTCTGTATTTGAATGGTACAACAGTATGACTAATTGGCTTAGAGCTTATCTTAAAGCATTTCCAATACATACTGTATCATCTGACTTTGCAAGACAAAAGGAAATTGTTGTTGAAACCTTTGATCAGCTTCTTTTAGAGGTAGAACCATCATCTTATTCATCATTAGAGGAGTGTATAGAAGATATTAATAACAAATATTTCTGTGCATTAGATGAGACTACATTTATGATGATATTTAGATTGCTTCAGGTATCAGGAAAGTACCATAAGCTTCCTACCTCTAATCTTATTAGACATGAGACAGATATTGATAGACTTAAGAGGAAGTATGACGAAACCTCAGATGCAGATGTTAATGCCGATGCCACTCCAAGCGGGAGTGCTAGCAGTGATTTGATGCGTATGAGAAGAATGGGAAGATAATAATAAATACACAAAACAAAAAACACATACCTGCAAGTAAACTTGCGTATGTGTTTTTTGTTTTGTGTGCAGGGCTCGTTGTTTATGCTTTACTCCAATGGAACTAGGTTAGAGCAATGTCTTTCGCCGTGTGTGTCCTCAAATACGAACATACCGTAATATTTAAAGTCTGGCATCATGCCACCCATTACGGAAGAGAAGCCTTCTGCTACAGGCTGGTTATTATAGTATAACGAAAGGTCAGCCCAATCAGCCTCGTTAAAATATGTTAAGTCTTCAGTTCCTGTAAATTCATGAGTTAAGCATCCGAATGCTACATTTGCATAATCATTAACATTAATTTCGTAACGCTCAGGGAAGATTTCATTTGCATCACCGGTTACCAGGTTAGCTATAGGATAAGCACCCTTTATTTCACCCTGTGGATTAGTAGGAGTAGTTTCCAGTACAAAATAAGTGTACATTGCATTTTCCTCCATTGGATCTTCTTGATACAGGATACTTGATATAAGGTATCTGGTGTAATCGTCTGTTCTTTCCTGTTCAGTATACATCATCTCTGTAAGCTGTCCGGTTGTATCGTTCTTAATGTAAATTATCTGACCATCAAAAGGAGCTGTAACTTTGGTTGTATCATCGAAATTAACCTGATTACTCATCATAACAAACATATAGTTTCCTGGAGTATTAGGATCCTCGTGAGATATTACAAAGTAAGCATTTTGAATCTCAGCTGCCTGTTCAGGAGTTAAATCTAAACTGAAGGTTAAGTCGCCGTTATAGGTAGGCATCATAGTTGATGGATCCCAGGTTGCGGCAGTAACCTCTGTATTTGTTAGATAGCTTCTGAAGTTTTCTATGTATGATGCGTAGTTTGGTGCAAAGTCAAAGGTTTTAAACATAGGAACGTAATACTGTGAATATTCCTTTGCGTTGTATGGATAGTATATTGATACACCATACTCCCTTTTTACATTTGCATCCTGATATACTACCATATTAGATATGGCGGATTTTAAAGCATTAGCTTCGTTAGGGTAGATGGTACTCATGGAATCAGCCATATCCATCATATCCACGAAGTCATATGAATATTCACCTGAATATGCAGGAGCAATTTCTTTAGTGCTGGCACGAAGCTTAGCGTACTGGTGATAGGTTTCAGCGGTCAAATCGTCCTTTGCCACTGCGAACATACCCTCAAGAGCTGTCTCTACATCAGCAACCTTGCTTAGGTCAAGCACTGAAAGTGTTATATCAGTAAATGAGAATGGATATGACATAAAGTTGTTAGAGGTTGTCTCTATAAAACCATCTACAACATATGTACCAATCTCAACAGGTGTGTCGTCAGTTTCGATTTTGCTAAGGAAGCTGTAATCCCATCCCCAACCTGGTTCTGGCTCCTGCGATGCGAATAAATAATTTGCGTAAGGAGATAATGCATCTGCTACCTCAATGGTTGCCATAAGGCAGGCATCAAAACCGATAAAGTCTAATTTGTTATCACCTGAAAATGGTGTATCAGCTAAAGCATTATCTATCTCCATAAGTGAGAGACAGTCGTTAGTCACTTCGTCATAGCCGTATCCGTTAAATGAACCACCGCCGTGATTCCAAAGTATGAGTCCGTACATATCAGCAGGGTAATTCTCATAGGCGTAATTGATAAAGTCGCTTAATGTATCAGAGTTACCCATATTCTTTTTGTCTTCCTGCTTCAAAAGAGTCAAGTCCCCATTTTCAACCTTGAATATAGAGTTGTGGTCGTCAGAGATATCCGGGTCCTCCCAATCCTTTGTACCACCGGTATATATGATGTAATTAATATTCTCTTCATCAAAGCCTGAATTAATAACTTCAGTAATATCACTAGTTGCACAGTCGTGCTCACTTTCTAAGTCAGAACCAACTACATACATCATAATTGTTTTAGTTCCTTCTTTGGCTACAATAGTACCAGGCTCTTCAGTGGTTGCTTCGGTAGTGGCAGCGGTAGTAGGCTCTTCTGTAGTGGTAATAACTACCTGCTCAGTAGTAGGATCGTTAGTATAGTCCTTTACATTGTCTCTGGTAAGTACTACGGCAACTACAACACCAACAATTACTAGCACAGAGCTTATAGCTGCAATGATAGGCCATTTTTTCTTCTTAGGTGAGGCTGGTGTATTAATAACAAATGGTTGTCCATATACATCTGTGCCCTGATTGTAAGAAGCCTGGCCGTAAGAAGCCTGATTATAAATGTTTTGCTGCTGGCCGTAAGCTGCTTGATTATATCCGTTTTGCTGTTGATTATAAGCCACCTGATTATAACCATTTTGCTGTTGGCCATAAGCTGCCTGATTATAACCATTTTGCTGCTGACCGTAAGCTGCCTGATTATAAATGTCTTGTTGACTATAAGAAGCTTGATTATATCCGTTTTGTTCCTGTCCATACCCATTTTGGCTCATTGCTTGGCCGCCATAGCCTGCTTGCTGTGAACCGGATTGGTTGTATGTATTAATATTATTAGAGTAGCCTTGGTTAGGAGTGCTTTGTACCTTGTACCATCCACATGCTGGACATACCCCGTTTTGTCCGAGAAGACTACTACATTTTTCGCAATACATAATGTGTCCTCCTTCTTTTTTATATATTTTTGCATATATACACCTATTCTAACATAAATCACTATATTTTGACATAGGAAAAATATAAATATTGATATTAAAAAAACAGAATAAATGTGATATATTTTTAGGGAGAAAAAATGTCAAAATATTACTAAATATAAAGCTATGATACAATTTAGATACATTTTACTGATATGATAATGTTATATGATTGTGCATGCAAATATGGACAAGGAGAATTAAGATGAAGCTAGTGATTCAGAGAGTAAAGGAAGCAAAGGTTGAAGTAGAGGGCAATATAACAGGTAGTATAAATCAGGGACTTCTTGTATTGCTTGGTGTGGGTGCTGAGGACACAAAAGAAATGGTGGACATATATGTTGAAAAGCTTGTTAAGCTTAGGATATTTGCTGATGAAGAAGGTAAGACAAATCTAAGCGTTCAGGATGTTAATGGACAGATACTTGTGGTGTCTCAGTTTACTTTATATGCAGATTGTAAAAAGGGTAATAGACCAAGCTTTACAGGAGCAGGTTCACCGGAGTTAGGAAATACGCTTTATGAGTATTTTTGTGAAAAAGTAAAAGAAAAAATGGGTAATGTAGAGGTTGGGGAATTTGGTGCTGACATGAAGGTTAGCCTGATCAATGACGGACCATTTACCATAGTGTGGGATAGTAGAGATTGGTAGATAAATTATGGAATGTGGAGGAAATAAGTATATGGAGATAGCACAAATCAAGGAATTGGCAGATAAAATAAGGGATAATGTGTCTAAGGTTATCGTGGGAAAAGATGAGATAATAAATCTTATGTTAACCTCTGTTTTGGCAGGCGGACACATTCTTCTTGAAGATAATCCTGGAACAGGAAAGACTATGCTTGCAAAGTCTATGGCAAAAAGTATAGAGGGTGATTTTAAGAGAGTTCAGTTTACCCCTGATCTTATGCCGTCAGATGTAACAGGACTTAATGTATATAGTCAAAAAACAGGAGAGTTTTCTCTAGTGAAGGGTCCTGTTTTTACTAATATATTACTAGCAGATGAGATTAACAGAGGAACACCTAGAACTCAGAGTAGCTTACTTGAGGCTATGGAGGAAAGACAGGTGACTATTGATGGTGAAACCTATAAGCTGTTAGCTCCATTTATGGTTATTGCCACACAAAATCCTATAGAGACTACAGGTACATATCCATTACCTGAGGCCCAATTGGACAGATTTACCATGAAGCTTTCTATGGGGCAATCCAAGAAGGATCATGAGCTTGATATTATAGGTAGATTTATAGATGATAAGCCTTTGGAATCTATATCAGCAGTGTGTAAGACAGCGGATATAGTAGAGGCTTCAAAAGGTGTAAAAAATGTATTTGTACACGAGTGTATTAGAGAGTATATAGTTAACATAATATTGGAGACTAGAGAGAATGGTAAGTCAGCAAATGGGTATGGCTCAGGTGTTAGTACTAGAGGAACCCTAAGCCTGGTTAGATGTGCTCAGGCCTATGCAGCCATTTGTGGTTCACAGTTTGTAGAGCCTGATCATGTAAAGGCAGTAGCTCCTTGGGTGT
>JAGALE010000335.1 GCA_017625335.1 Lachnospiraceae bacterium | reverse complement strand
CTGAGGGATGTCAGTGGGGAGCCAAAAATGCATTAACAAGACTTATATAATAATAATTAAATCATAGAACAAAAATAATTACTTTGTGTGTATACAATATATAAATACATACAAAGTAATTATTCAAGTAAATTTTTTATAATTAAGGAATTTTAAATTACAATGAAAAATAGTAAAAGAGACATGATAAGAAGAGCAGCAGCATTAGGTTCTGTGAGCAGTTTTATAGCAGTATTACTACTGATAATAGTATATTCTAAACTAACACTTGATATAGGAGTTGTATGTCCATTTAAAGAGATATTTAACATAGAATGTCCTGGTTGTGGTGGAACTAGAATGGCAATATCATTATTGCATTTAGATTTTTACCAAGCATTTAGATATAATCCTTTTATACTAAGTACATTACCTATATTAGCATATGTGTATTGCAAACAAGCATACTTATACATAAGATATAACATTTTAATAGAGTGGTTAGATAAATTTCTAGTGATATATGCAATATTATTACTACTATTTGGTATAGTAAGAAACATTGATATGTTTAGTTGGTTAGCACCTACAAAACTAACTTAAATATAAATAATTAATTTGGAGGATAAGTAATATGGATGGACAGCAGCTTAATTACGTACAGAAAGACCCAAATTTCACTAAGTGGCTTATATTAAGTATATTCCAATTATTTTGTTGTAATCAGATGACTGGAATAATAGCACTCGTATTTGCTATATTAGCAAATAATGATTGGAAAGCTGGAAAATTTGATGAGTCTAATCGTAAATACAAAAACGCTAAGATTTCTATTGTTATAGGATTTATTATTGGCATATTGATTTATATTGCAGCTTTTGCATTATCAATATTTGCAATAATGATTGATATGGGTCAGTATTGATTAGGAGGTAGTATAATATGGACAATGGATTAAATAATCAAAATCCTTATATAAATCAAAATACACAACAAGTAAATGCTCAATTGCCTAATAATATGAATGTACCAGGATACATGTTATGGTTGCTACTTGGTATAGCACAGATATTAACACTATGTTGTTGTAACTGTATTACATTTATATTCGGAATACTAACTGTAGTATTCGCTTGTATAGCAAATAATCAGTTTAAGCAGGGCAATATAATTATGAGTACATCTAATATTAAAAAAGCTAAAATATTTAATATATTAGGTTGGCTACTTATAGTAGTAAATTTTGTAATCAATTTACTATTAGGTGTATTCGAGTATATAGGTAACTACATAACACAGTAATAAGAAGGATATCAGGCAGTCACAGAGGCTGCCTGATATATTGGTAAGGAAAGATGAAAAAAGTATTTCTAGATACAGAAACCACAGGGTTGGCGCCTGGGCAGATAGCTCAGCTATCTATGATTATAGAAGAAGATAATAAGGAAATAAGGGCAAAGAACTATTTCTTTAAAGTAGATTATATGACTGCTGGTGCAGAGGAAATATGTGGTAGAGGTGTAGATTTCTATACAGAGGCATCAGAAGGTAAAGTATTTGCAGACTATAAAGATGAAATATTAGAAGAATTAAGTGGAGCAACACTAATAGCACATAATTTAAAATTTGATGAAAATTTTATATCAACGGAGTTTTGGAGACAGCAGGTAGTATTCAAACCATTTGACAGATTTGATACTATGAAATACTTTGTTGATATATGTAAAATACCTGGAAAATACGGTAAATACAAGAATCCAAAATTGGAAGAACTTGTAGGTTACTTTAATATAAATAAAGAAAAAGTAGATAGTTACAGTAGAATGTTATTCAAATATAATGATAACGCTGGATTCCATGATGCTAGATATGATACAACATCCATGTTTGTGGTATTTCAAATATATAAAGAGAGTTTATACGGAACTAATAGTTGGAAAAATGAATTCTGTAATCAGGAGTTTATATGATGAACACATTTATAGATATAGAACCTATAGATATATTAAGTGAAAAAGAATATGAAAAAGAAACTGGCAATCTATTGGATAATATAGAGCAGTCTATAATAGTAACTGAGACGGTTGATGGTAAACATGTTGAAGTAACTAAGGGTACAGGAGTAATTGATGTAGCTAACATTGTTACAAAAAATTCATTTATAAATAAGGTACAAGATACTCAAAAAGAGAAGATAAGACAAGAGAAAATAAGATTAGATAATGCTAATATAGAATTTCCATACATTAAAAATACACTTATGACAGATGCTGAAATTCAATTATTTAATTTTATGAGAAATAATCTTTGTCATATAGAAAAGATTTTAATTTTTCCAAAGGTTAGGCTTGCAGATATAATACAAGTAGACACTAAGGTTACAGTAGATAAAAAATACCTTTGGAAAATAACAAATAAACACGTTGATTATGTCATATGTAGAGCAGATAATATGCAAGTAATATGTGTAGTGGAGTTAGATGACTATACACATGAAACAGCTGAGGCTAAAGAACGTGACATATTCGTAATGCAAGCATTACGTGAAACTGGTATAAAGACATTTAGAATAAGAAGTAAGATAAAGGTAGTTGATAGGTCAGACCTAGAGCTTATTGATGAGGAAATCAATACTGAATTTGCGCCTAATTGTCCTTATTGTGGAATAAAAATGATACCACGTAAGTGTGCCAGTGGGAAGAATAGAGGGCATAGATTTTATGGATGTCCAAACATTATAGATTGTAG
>JAGALE010000334.1 GCA_017625335.1 Lachnospiraceae bacterium | reverse complement strand
TTATATGTGTGAAAGCTATTAAAAATGAATATTTAATTGTATTCTTGATTGTATTAACAAATTTAGACTGAATAGCAAAAACATATAAGATGGAGATTAAATATAATATGGAAAAAGCTAATACCACTCCCCATATAAGCTTTGAGCCTGGCATAGTATAATTATTCCAAAAAATTAGTCCTAAACCAAGAAGAGCTCCAACAACAAGATATATCAGCCAAAGAATTGTAGACTGCTTAAAATTCTCCTTAAATGATTTGAAGAAATTTCTGAAAATATATCCTTCATCAGCTCTAAGCTTCATGCAGCTATATACTAAGGCTGTAGTTGACGCTCCCAATGTTACAATTGGGAGCGAACATACTAGCCAAAGAATATTCAGCATCCATAAATTACCTATTAAACAAAAGAATTTAATTACTGGGTTATCTAAACTGAATAATCCTCTTAACATCTTTCACCTCGTAAATCTTAACCCTTTACACCACCTGCTGAGATACCTTCGATAAACTGGTTCTGAGCAGCAAAGAATACTAAAATATTTGGCATAATTGATATAAGTGATGTAGCAAGTACTCTGTTCCAATCAAAACCTGCATCGCTATCCATAGAAAGCTTTACAAAGATTGTTGCAGGATACTTA
Source organism: Lachnospiraceae bacterium (assembly GCA_017625335.1). GTDB lineage: Bacteria > Bacillota > Clostridia > Lachnospirales > Lachnospiraceae > Coprococcus_C. The sequence continues at coordinate 3,153 of JAGALE010000334.1, read as the reverse complement.
GCTGGTGTCTTAACATAAAGAAGTGGTCCAATAAAATCATTTGAAGCCCACATAAACTTAAACAATGCACAAGATACTACTGCAGGCATAATCATAGGAACGATTATCTTAATAAGTATCTGGAAAACATTACATCCATCAATCTGTGCTGATTCCTCAAGCTCCTTAGGAACACCTCTTAAGAACTGAATCAACATGAAGATGAAATATGTCTCTGTTGCAAATGCAGCAGGAACAATAAGTGGAAGGTAATGCTCTGAACCTACCCAACCAAACTTGTTGAATAACATGTACTGCGGTACATTAAGTACTACCTGTGGAAGGAAAAGCATAGCCATCATAAGACCAAACCAAAAATCATGTCCTATGAATTTAAATCTTGCAAATCCATATGCTGTAAGTACTGAAGAAACAACAGTAAGTATAACCTGAGGAATAACATATGAATATGTATTAAGCATAGACTTCCATATATTAATATTTCCACCGTAGCTCTTAACAGCATTTTTAAATCCATCAAGAGTTCCCTTTATAGGAATAGGGTTCATAGATGAGAAAATCTCACTATTATTCTTAAATGCAGCTCCAACCATCCAAACGAGTGGGTAAATCATTATACAACCAACTACAATAAGAACTAAATATCTAAAGAAGCTGTTAATACCTCTTCTCATTTTAAGGCTCTTGTTTGCCTTTCTTGCTGCTGCACTCATACCATATCTATCTAATACAGGTGCCGCAACCTTATCAGATGCATTGATATCAACCTTAGGAGTGATATCTATTTTGCCTGATGTATTTGAATTCTTGTTATCAATAGACATTTTCTACACTCCTTTCTAGTCTTCTTCGTCGCCATAGTAAACCCAATGCTTTTGGCTCCAGAATGATATCATTGTGAATATCATAAGAATTACGAACAATACCCATGCCTGTGCACTTGCCTTACCCATATCGTATGATACGAACGCGTTGTTGTAGATAAGAAGTGACATAAGAGTTGTTGATCCAAGTGGGCCACCTCTTGTAATAATGTATGGTCCATTGAACTCCTGGAATGCCTGAACTAACTGTGTTACTAAGTTGTAGAAAATTACTGGTGTTATAAGTGGAACTGTAATTGAGAAGAACTGTCTAGTCTTACTAGCTCCATCTATAGCCGCAGCCTCATATAATTCTGTAGGTACACCCTTTAATGCGGCTAAGAATACTACCATGGCCGATCCAAACTGCCATACACGAAGTATGGAAATCATAAGCAAAGCCCACTTTGGATCTGACATGAAGTGTGGCGCATCTATTCCGAGAAGCGCAAAACCTGATCTTATAAGACCATTATCGTTGAAGAGAGCCTTCCAAAGAACTGCAATAGCTACTGATCCACCAAGAATTGATGGGATATAGTAAATAGTTCTGAATAAATTAACTCCCTTTAGCTTGAAATTCAAGATGTAAGCAATAAATAATGCAAACACAAGCTTCATAGGCACTGTCATAAATGCATACTTAAAGGTTGTTATAAGTGCAGTTTTCTCTACTGCTATTGTAAATACATCCTTATAATTCTGAAGCGTAAATCCATCTGTTTTGCCGGTGAATAAATTATAATCAGTAAAACTGTAATATAATGATGATAAGAATGGATATGCCTTAAACACAAGGAAACCTATAAGCCATGGAATTATGAAGATAAAGCCGATATTTCTTTTTCCGAACTTTTTCAACTTGTTCATAAATTCTCTCCTTCTTTTAATATAGCCTGACAGACCATTAATCCATCAGGCTATATAAATTACTTAATCTATAATATGATTACTGTGCTAATGCATCCATATAACCATTGTAAAGATCAGCTGCAGCCTTATCTATATCATAGCTTCCGCCAGCTGCATCCATACCATATGAGAACTGCTCATATACTGTAGTATATGTTGAAGTATCACCCTTAAGCTTTGAGCTATCGAAAAGTGGGTTCCAGTAAAGTGGTTCTGAGTTAATAACCTCAGTATGAGCCTGAGCTGAAAGTGGATTAATCTTACCAGCTGCATCTACTACCTCATATGCTGACTTTGACTCAGGAATACCTCTCTCAGATGCCATAATTGCAGCGCCTTCTGGATCATTTAATAAGTAGTTAAGTAACATAGCACACTCACGTGGATGCTCAGTGTCAGCACTGATTGAGAACATAAGTGATACCTTTGAGTATGACTTAAGCTCTGGGAATACATTACCTACTACAAGATCATCTCCGTTATCGCCAAGAGCTGAAACGTACTTAGCTGGTGATGAATCCCACTCGAAGATACCAGCATACTCACCATTGATGAATCTCTGTGACTTATCCATTGAATCAGCACCCTCACCATCAAGATAAGGAATTGTAGGAATTACATGTGCATCCTCAAGTGACTTAATGAACTCAAGACCCTTCTTAAGATCATCCTGAGTAACTGTAAGCTGATTGTTCTCATCGATAATTGGCTTACCAGTCTGTGCCTGTAAGTAGAATGCTACAAGAATAGCTCTGTCGTACTCACCAATTACAAGTGGATAATAGTTATCGCCAAGCTTATCCTTGAATACAGGACCAGCTGCCATAAGCTCATCTAAAGTTGTAGGAACTGCAAGACCAGCCTTCTCGAAAGTAGCCTCATTCCAGTAGAAAGTTCTACCAGTAATTGATACAGGAATACCTGCAAGACCACCCTTTGAGTCAACACACTTGTCAAGCTGTGCCTGATCGTACTGAGTTAAATCAAGTACGTCTGAAACTGTATTTAAGTCAAGGTATGTAGTTCCGTCTGCATCATACTTTCCAATCCAGTCGAAGTTAGTCTGCTGTACGTCTGGGTTGTTGCCTGAGAGATACTCTGTAGCCTTAGCTGTCTCCCAATCTGACCATGCACCAAAGTTAATCTCTACATCGATACCTGGGTACTTAGCCTCGAAAGCCTCTACAGCTGCCTGAGTAGCCTCATGTCTTGAGTCTCCACCCCACCAGTCAAATGTGATAGTACACTCATCATAAGCCGCTGCATCATCTGCAGGAGCTGCTGTAGTATCACCATTTGCAGCTGCCTCCGTAGTAGCTGCTACTGTTGTAGCCTCTGTAGTGTCCTTCTTCTCCTCACCACATCCTGTTAATGTTGT
>JAGALE010000333.1 GCA_017625335.1 Lachnospiraceae bacterium | reverse complement strand
CATCATTCCAACAATTTTAGGTAAAGCTGATGTGCTGTTATAGTTTAAAAATAATGCAAAAATAAAAAATAATGACAAAAATTTATATACCCATGGCATCTTTTCTTTCATCTATGTATCCTCTCTACTTCCATTCCTTAGTATATTATGCTTTTCCAGTAATCACTGTATTCTATTACTTTATTATCCTTGTCTATAAAATATTTTATAAGATTGTTTATTATTGTTATTTCACAATTTAGAGGGTTTAATGACTTCACTTTTCGTATACAAGAAATTGTATGTTTTAACTTTCTACTTACAGAGTTTATCTTTGGTTTTTTGTATTCAGATGTATTAAACTGTTTATTTATATTTTCAACATATAAATGTAACCTCTCAGATTGTACATCATAAGTATCACTACCCATTCTTAAATACATATAAGCTTGTGTATAGTCATCTATAAAGTTACTTCCTAGAACAATTTTAATATTACTACTATCACTATGTATTGTGTTATATTGATCTCTATATTTAGAATTGTATTTATCATTTATAATACAGTATGCTGTTCCTATTGCTAGCAATAATTTTGCTTCCCATTGCACTATTTGATTATTGTTTGCATTTTCTATGTATTTAAGATATGTTAGTTCCCCTATTCTATTTGCTACTACCCTCTTTGCCTCGTACTTATCATACTTTACATTCTTATCTATTATTAAGTCTTCTCCCCAGATTGTTTTACTCCCATTGTATAAATCATACATAAATATTGAGCTATATTTTGGTTTAAGTATTGAATAATTAAAATTATGTTTGTTTTTCACCCTACTTAAACTTATTGTCATTGGATTCATTTCTTCTTTGAATGTTTCTATTAAATAATTCTTTAATATTTTTGCTTGTTCTTTGCACCCCTTTTTATATACCAGTGCTATTTCTATGTCACTATCTAATATTATATTGTTATTCTCATCAAAATGAAATGTTCCCTCATCCCTTCCTAAACTTCCCGTTAATATTACTGATGCTATTCCGGATTTTTCAGGAGAATTATCTATCTCTTTTATTATGCTATTTATTAAATTGCCCGTATAAATATCTTTTATTCCCATAAGCAATTTCCCCTTAAATTGTATTCATCCTTTATTTGTAATGACTCTAATGTAGTTGGAAGTATATCCAGTAGGCTTACAAACTCTATTTCTTTTTTAATTCTTTTATTAGAACAGAATATACCAAGATGTTTAGGATGTATTGGCTCATAACCATGTCCTGACTTAACAGAATGACCGAATCCCCAAATTGTATTTGTAAATTCACGAGGTGGAGCCAAGTAGAATATCATTTCTCCATGTTCTTTTTCATTTAAACTAAGATGATACTTGTCTTTTACTGTTTGGTCTATTATATATCCGTATCCATCTGAAATTAATCTGTCTAGTACTTCCTTAACCTCTTGTCTCTCTTTATCATTTCTAAACCAGAATCTTGCGTAGTTAGATTCAATCAAATGAATATAGTCATTTACTTTTTTCTTGCCTGTAAAATACTTATTTATATTGATTAAATCCCCTTCTAAATCTATGTGACCGTGGTCTGAAAATGCAATAACAGTAACATTTTCATGTACTAGCTTAGCTTTCTCATACTCTTCTCTAATAAAATTATCTACTTTAGTTAAGTATTCTTGTGCCTCTACATCATCCCCATAAGAATGCATCATATTATCTGTGTATCCTATAAAATAATAAACATATTCTAATTCTTTGAAATCTAAGTCTTTTGACTCTATAAATGCATCATCTGCTTTTGTTTTATTATGTAAAGCTATTACTCTATGTTTAATATCTTTATCTTTGAGTATAGTAAATATATTTGGAATGTCTTTCTTCCAATTTGGATCATTCCACATTACATTATCAGATAACTCAAATAAACTCCAATATTTTAAGGGTAAATTTACTAAGCAAGGTACTCCACTATAAGCTGTTATTTTACCACTCTTTGTTGCCATCTTATTTGTAACTTTACCTATAAATAACTTTAATGGCAGTATATTCATATATTTTAGTAATGGTACCCTATCTATCCATTTGTAAGGTGAATTTTCTCCTCTTTTCCAAATGAACCAAGTATTATGCTCATCTATATATTTACCTCTGTACATTGTAGCATGACATGCACATGAATATCCAAATTCACTTGTTACCGGTCTATTATTCAATGACGCTAAAAATGGCATATAGTCTTTCATCATTGAATATTTTACACCATCCATAAAAAATGTTAAAATCAATGTACATCACCCCTTCTTACAATGTAACTCACATGTACTACATTTATCTAAGTCTTCCTTGCTAACTTTACCATCCCTTAAATCTCTAACTATCTTATTTTCATACATACTGTATGGTTTCTTCATAAATATTGCTTTAAATTTATGCCATACTACCCAAATACCTGGTTTCCAAATGTACTTATGCATTGCAGGAGAAGCACTACCAATCATCCAGCACTTCCTGTCACAACATCTAACAGCTTTTCTAACTGTCTCTGCTTGTTCACTTCCCCATACCTCACCCCAGCTCTTCTCATTTAAGTTACCCATGACCATCTTTTCTTTTGTACCATTACAAGGCATCACATCTCCATATGGGTCAATAAAGAATGTATCAAAACTCATGTCACATGGAAGAAGTCTTTCTTGACCATAAATGTAATTGATTAAACCATGATTAAAGTATGCTCTAAACCATTTCTTAGGCTCCCAGCTTTTTAATAGTTTATTCACTAAATCTTCAAAGTTCTGAGCTACCATTGGTCTGTCATGTATTATATTTGTATTTTCTACAAAATAGAAACTATTATGCAATGATGCAGTAGCAAATTCCATACCTAGTTCATTAGATATATTATATAATGCAACCAAATCTTTGGCATTAGTATCTTGTACTGTCATACCAAATCCTATATCTTTTATACCAAGCTCTTTTAATTTTAATAATGTTTGATATCCCCTCTGATAACCGTTTTCTAATCCTCTAATTGTATTATTTGTTTCTTCTGTTCCCTCTATTGATATACGAATACCAATGTTAGGATGCTTTTTACAGAGTTCTATTATTTTATCAGTAAAGAATCCATTTGTAGAAATAACAATTCTATCACTCTTCTCTTTAAGTATTTCTACAATTTTCTCTATATCCTTTCTAATAAAAGGTTCCCCACCTGTAATATTTGTAAAATACAT
>JAGALE010000332.1 GCA_017625335.1 Lachnospiraceae bacterium | reverse complement strand
ATTATTAAGGACACTTATAATTCCCATAAGAAGAAGGAATCCAGCTATGCAAGCCACTATAACCTTCATAGAACCCATCTGTGCATCAAGCCACATAGTCGCACTCATAAATTCATAATTTGTCTGCTTTATCTCCTCATATATTACAGTCTCAAGTGCTGGCATATCTGTTATCTTGAAGGATTCATCAGCCTTAATCAAAAATCCATCAAAAAACTTACTTGCATCTATACAAAACTCATTTACCACATAATCATAGGACATAATTAAGGTTCCTATACCACCATAACCAAGAGGTTGACTGCACATTCCCTTAATTTCCACCTGCATATAATGCTGAGCTGTAGCCTCATCCTTTAGTTCAAGCCACCTACTCTTATCCTCCACGAATTTAGGATTAATTATATCCACCTTATCTCCAACCTTTGCTTCATAAAGTGGCACAGTTATATTATCTTCTGTTTTCTCATCATAATATGTATAGCCACTACATATAATAGCTCCACCCTGCTTTAATTCCATAGCAGAAATCCCATCCAGCATATACTTATCTAGCTTTTCTAACTGTTCATCAGTATAAAGAATTACGCTCATAACATCCTCTGATGGGTTCCATCCAGCTATCTCCATACCAAGTTTAGCCTCTTCGGTAAACCGAATTACTGCTTCACCATCCTTACCAAATGTAAGATAACTATAGTCAGGGTCTGCTGCCTCTATAAAATCCTTACTTAAAAGTATATCCTGCCACTTATCTATGGTCTGTTGATCATCTACCGGTACACTACTAGTCCAGTAATCATATGCAAGTTCTCTGTCTATTCCACCTGCTTCAAAGCGAATCATCTCTGCAAAATTTGCCCCACCAGTAATAAGTGCTGTTATTAGAAGCACGCTAACTGCAAAGGTTGCCACACCATTCCAGAAACCCTTGCTGTTACGTCTAATATTCTTGTAGGCATACTCACCCTCTACTCCAAGGATTCTAAAGATTCTTCCGCCTCGTTTCTTATCCTTTGCATTGTTAATAGCATAGTTGCTCTTAATACCCTCAACTATAGGCACCTTCTTAAGCACACTAAGTGGTTCTATAATAGCCAGTGCAATAGTAAGATATAGGAACAGGAATCCAATTATAAATCCAGGTAGGCTAAAATCAAAGTTAAAGCCATACACATGAACAACATTCTCAAGGATAAAGAATACTATCTCACTTAACACTACACCTATAGCAAATGCAATTAACCCTTCAGTGTAAATCTCTCTCTTAAATATATCCTTAATCTTCTTATCAGTGGCTCCCATAGCCTTAAGTATGCTGAATTCTCTTACATTATCGAAAAGGTTTGCTGTAAAAAGTCCTCTTACCATAACCATTGCTATATATCCCACAAAGAGCATAACCATAAGAAACATAGCAGCATATGAGGTTCCCTGAGAATTAGGGTTCATGTAAAAGGTTCCTATAAATTCATTGATGTAATATATGTTGTTTTTACTCACATCCACTCCTACATCCTTAGCAAGATTATAAGCAAGCTTATTCCAGTCTCCTCTTTTGTCAAACCTTATAAAGGCTGACATGTTCATATCATCAGTTCCAAGAGAGTAAAATATACTGTTATACACTTCAAGGTCATTGACACAGTCGTAATCAATGATACCTGATACAGTAAAGCTTTTGTCTGGTGTACTATTCCCCTCCTCATCATATACCACTGTCTTAAGAACTGACCCCACCTTAATATCATCCTTAAACTTATGAAGATTATCCTTTCTCACAAGTATTTCATCAGGTGATGCAGGAAGTGTTCCCTCAACCAACTTATAGTTAAAGGTAGTTTGATCCATATTGTCAAAGTAATATATGAAGTTCACGGAGTTTCCATAATAATCTTCAAAGGCTGTTTCTGTATCCACACAGGCAAAATCAGCATTACGCACAGTAACATAATCACTTACCTTATCTCTTTGCTCCTTATCAAGGTTATAAACTTCTACATGATAGTTATTGTATGTCTCCTCAATCTCCTTAGAATCATTCCAAAAATTAAGCAAAAGAGTAGACACGGTGTAAAGCAGCATTGTGGCAAGCACCATACTAAGTACAACCAGCACTGCACGTTTTTTTCTGTGCTTTATGTATTTATTTCCTAATTCCTTATAATTCTTCATGTTATCTTCCTTTCCAGATTTTTAGTACACTATTACTCAACATTTCCCGAATCACTTACTATCTTACCGTCAGATATTTCTATTACTCTGTCTGCTGCAGAAGCAACGCTCATCTCATGAGTAATAAGCACTAAGGTCTGCTGATACTTCTTTGCAGAAGCCTTAAGAGTTTCCACAACCTCAAGACCATTCTTTCTGTCAAGGTTTCCTGTTGGCTCATCTGCAAATATTATGGCAGGCTTATTAGCTAAAGCTCTTGCAATAGACACTCTCTGCTGCTGACCACCACTAAGCTGATTAGGAAGATGCTTTTGTCTCTTAGTAAGACCTAACATCTCAATTAAGTCATCTATGTACTCCTTATCCGGCTTCTTACCATCAAGTAAAACCGGCATCTCAATATTTTCTCTAACTGTAAGTACGGGAATCAGATTATACTGCTGAAATACAAAGCCTATCTTTCTTCGTCTAGTCATAGCTAACGCTTCATCATTAAACTTTGCAATATTTTCTCCATCGATAAATATATCTCCACTAGTCGGCTTATCCAAGCAGCCAAGAAGATGAAGTAAGGTTGACTTACCAGAACCAGATGCTCCTACGATTGCAACGAACTCTCCCTTATTAATAGTTAAATCAATTTCATCTGTTGCCTTAACCTGCTTTTCTCCCTCTCCGTAATATTTACAAAGCTTGCTTGTCTTGATAATTTCCATATTTTTCTTCCTTTCTCTATGTAATAGATTTCGTTTTCTATACATTTTCTTTGTTATTTTTTTCACTTACTAAATGGTCTGATTGTTCAGTACTATATCTGACCTTATGTCTTTATATTAAATTGTCAATCTTACAATCCCGTGAATATTTATCTTACATTTTTGTAAGAAAGTATTTTTTACTTAATTGTTTAAAATGTTATCCAAAACTGTTAAAATGTACTTGTTATGTAATATAAACAATATGTAGCAACATAAACCGTGATAGCCCCAAATCTCCAATGCTAGATTAAATAAAATTTAAGCACGAAATATTGGGACTTTATAAACAGGAGCTTACTATGGATAAATTACTTTTAATAGAAGATGATATGCCCCTTGCTATGGCAACCAGCTTTGCCATAGAGACCGAAGGCTTTGAGGTGACTCATGTAACCACCCTTAAGGAGGCAGGTGCCAAGCTTAACAGTGACAGCTTTTCCCTTGTTCTTTTGGATGCTAATCTTCCTGACGGAGATGGATATACATTTTGCAAAGGCATTAGAGAACAAGGCTTTACCTTACCTGTTATTTTCCTTACTGCACTTGATCAGGAGGTAAACGTTATCCAGGGACTGGAGGTGGGCGCTGATGATTATGTCACTAAGCCATTTCGAGTAAGGGAGCTTATCTCAAGAATAAAGGCTAATATTAGAAGAAGTCAGGTTAACAGCTCTATAGGAGAGGTTATGGTATTCGGTGCATTTCGCATTGATTTGGCAGGACACAAGGTAACAAAGGAGGGGGAGAATATTAATCTTACCCCTAGCGAATTCAGACTTTTCACCACCCTGTTAAAAAACAAAAATCAAACCCTGACCAGAAGTGCTTTGCTAGAGCAATTGTGGGATATAGACGGTGATTTTGTAGATGATAATACACTTTCCGTATATGTTAAAAGGCTTAGAGAAAAGCTAGGTAGTGACAAGGATTACATCCAAACTGTAAGAGGTGTGGGATATATGATATCAGATAAACAGGCTGATTAAGCCAGGATTGGAAGATTATGTTTAAGAACAAAGAGTTTCGCAATTATACAATAATATATGTACTAGCCTTTTTGTTATGTGGTGTGATTTTGTATTTTTCCATATCTCATTACATAAAGGAAATAGACCTGATATATCACAAGGAGATAATAGGTTCCGAGCAGGACTATACCATATTGTCCGAGACCGGAAGAATCACCTATTCTCCTGTTGAGTATAGCAATGACATAAAAAGCAAAAAGACTGCTTTATTTGTAAGTTGCTATGGAATATTTGCAGTTTTAGGTGGAGCGGGCTACGTGTTTGGTCTTAGGCTCTACAGAGTTCCTATATCTGCCATCAAGTCCACAAGCAAAAGCTCTGAGGATGTTTTAGATGGAGATTATAACACTCCTGACTTTAGCGATTTTACAGAGGGGGATATAAGCCAGTTTTACTTTACTTATACTAAGATGGTGACCGCCATCAAGCAAAGTAGAGACAAAGAGCTTAAGGAAAAGGAATTCCTGCAGGACCTTATAGCTGATATCTCTCATCAGCTTAAAACTCCTCTAGCAACCCTTACCATATATCAGGATTTGCTATGTAACCCTAACGTCAGTGACGAGAAAAAACAGGAGATGCTATCTCTTATGGGTGGACAGCTCTCCCGTATGGAATGGCTGATACTATCTCTGCTTAAGTTAGCTAGACTTGAATCTGGTGCTATAGAGTTTGTTATGAAAAAGCAGGAGCTTCTGCCAACCCTGCAGCTAGCTGTTCAAAATGTTTCTATGTTAAGTGGTGCCAAACAGCAAACCATAAATGTAAGCTGTGATGATACCCTTATTCTTAACCATGACAGAGATTGGTTAGCCGAAGCCCTAACAAATATATTAAAAAATGCAACTGAGTATGCACCAAATGGCAGCACCATAGAGCTTAATGTTGAGACTACAGCTGTAATGACTATGATTCATATTAAGGACTACGGTCTTGGCATCGAGCCTGAGGCTCAAAGCAAAATATTCAAGCGCTTTTACAGAGCTAAGTCTGATGTTAATGAGAACAGCATCGGTATAGGTCTTTCTCTTTCTAAGGGAATTGTAGAGGGACAGGGTGGAGATATTACGGTGAACAGTCAGGTAGGAAAATGGACTTGCTTTACGGTGAGCTTTTATCATTTGGGGAATAAATCAAACCATTCATAATATTTGTAATGCATATCATAATAAGATATTAAACGGGCTATCATCTACGGAGATTTCCCGTTTAATATTTTATTATATTATTTTTTTCTAATTTCAATTTTTACAACCTACCAACCATATTTTTTCCAAACGAAATTAACCAACCATTGGTAAAACTCCTCTTAAAGCACATTATGTTGTTCTTACAACACCATTGGTCGTGAAAATTAGTTTCTTCTGATGTCACACATTATAATTATGCCATCATAATATTACAGGTGGTACTAATGACAAAAGCTGAACTAACACAGTATGAAAAATCCATTCTTCTCTTTTTCATAAAGGGAACACTATCCGATTTAAGCAAATCTCTCATATTCTTTTTTGTATTCTTTATCCTAGGATTTCTTAAAGAATTTTTCTATGGATTATTTTTTCTATTTCTATTCAGAATTTTTAGTGGCGGAATTCATTGTAAGACATACTTAAAATGCTTACTTGTCAGTTTTGTCATTTTATCATCTGGAATAGGGTGGGGATGCTATATTCTTATTCCGCATAGATACGCCATTATTTTAGCAACACTATGTGGAATAATAACAGTATTACTTACACCTACATTAGCACCTACAAGACCTGCTCCGTCAAAAAAAAATAAAAATCGGGCAAAACTTCATGAAGGAATAGTTATTTTCTTATTTATTATTTTACTTACATTTAAATACAATGTCTTTGTTAACATTGGATTAGGGATGTTAATTCTACACACCATTCAACTAATCGTTGCCCAAAAAAGGATATGAACATCTGCTTTTACACTATAAAAAAGGCATCATACTTATGCCTCTTATTAAAAATGTAAGTATACTCTAAAATAGCCCAAATGCATTCCATTCCACTTCTTTTTATATTCAGTTTCAATTTTAACATCTATTCCGTGTTGCTCACATATTTGTTTTACCAAGTATAAACCAATACCAGTGCCTTCGTCTATATATTTTTTTGCAATATTTCCTCTGTAATTCTTCTCAAACAACAAGGCAATCTCTTCTTTTGGACAATACGGACCATACGACTGAATAAACACATCTAATTCCCCTTTTTCATCCTCTGTAAATTCAACCAACACATTGCGATTATTACTTGTATATTTTACTGCGTTTTCTAATAGTAAAAATGGTAATATTTCAAAGTATACTGGATTCACATTATATTTATAATCCGTTTCACCTTGAAACTCTATTGTAATCCCTTTATTTTTATAATTTAACAATATATACCTAACCTTATCAAATTTCTTGTAAACTGAAACCCAATTTTTATTTCCCATTCCCAATACATCAATATTAGAGACCAAATCATATACTGAATATTTGCATGCTATCAGTTCTTCCATAGCTTGTATATTTTTTACTCTTTTTATAATATCATTAATTTCTTCTTTACTATTTTTTTCTTCATACTGATTCAATATCTCTTCAGCTTTATTTTTTATAATTCCATCTAGTTTTCTTATATCATGTAGCAAATCTTTATGTAAACCTTTTTGCATCTCGAGCTCATCTGCAACCTCTCTATACTTATCATCAGTTTCCATTATTATTTCAAAAAGTCTTTCATTGATAATAGGATATTTTTCATTAATTTCATTATCAAATTTCTTTTTCTTATTATAAAATCCTTTTACCCTAATTCCTGAATAAAAAATCACTTTATCTTGTAGAGTTCTTTTATATACTGTAAATCCAGATGGGCACATATAATACCCATCTTCCGTCTTAGCTAATTTATCATAAAACACTTTACAACCTTCTTTGCAGAATTTCTCACAACATCTCGGCATTGCATGAATCATTTCTCCATCAAAAAAATACCCTTCACAAATACTAGGTAATATGCTTTTTTTCATTATATCGCTCCTTTAATCCACTTTACTGTTGAAGATGACAAAAACTCAATTATAATACTACGAATTTCACTCTCCATATTCTTTGTGTTTTTCTCAAATACTTTAAAATCCTTTTTCTTACATGCCTCAACATAGTCACTTTCTAATTTAGCCACTTTTATTGTTGATAGTCCCTTGTCAAAAAGCTTATTTCGAACATCACACCACTGATACATAGGATCAATCATCTTTTTTAAATTCACATCTAAGATTGAAACCCAATCTTCTAGTGCTAGACCTTTTGTCAACAATTCATCTGCATAGCTAAGGAACTTATTATAAGTTGCGTCATATTGACTAGCAGTATATGCTATAACTGTCTTGTCTGGATAACTAGTTTTAATCTCTTTAATCAAGTAAGCCCCCTGATACTCTTCATTTAGTTCCTTCCCTACACCTCTAATATCACACATAATTATAGGATATTCGCTAACATCTCTTACATTGTCTATATTATTTTTATATGTTAATCTAAAATTGTTTTTAGTCAAAAAGTCTCCTGGCTCAAATACCTCATCATCAATAACCAAAATGTCTATCATTGTTCTTAATTTTAAAATACCTTCATCCTTGAAGTTTTCTATTGTTCTTAAATCATCTAATGTATACTTTATAATTTCTATCTGTGGTAAATTCATTTTTATTATCCTTTCAAAAAGCAGTTTATTTTTGAAACCCAAAAAATTATATAATAAAAGACTGTATTATACCTTACTTAATATATTCCTCTTTACTAACTTCAGTGTTTATAGTGGGTATGGTCTCCAATTTTTTACACCTTATATCTAAACCTTTAATATCTACTACCTTATACGGTTGAGTAAATAATATTATTTGATTTTCATCCTCACAAAACTCAACT
>JAGALE010000331.1 GCA_017625335.1 Lachnospiraceae bacterium | reverse complement strand
AAGCATAAGCCAAGACTCGCTCTTTCCCGGAATTGTAGCTATGGCCTGTCCAAGTAAGGTCTTAAGCTCTGCCTCCTGCTCCTTGGTAATCTTTTTGCTAATCTTTGAATTAATAAATGGCATATTATTATCCTCCTAAACCAAATCAAATTTTTAAAAGCGACGATTAAAATTATAGGTTAATATATCCTAGAATTCTTCCTCATCAAAGTCCTCGTCCGCAACAAGAACATCAACTCTTGCATTCTCAGCAAATTTCTTCTTCATATCCTTAGACCAATATATATTTGGAAGGGTAAGTACAGTTTCCATATCTCCTGTTGCAAGTACAGGGAATATATCACCTGACAGATATCCTGTAGGAAGAAACTTTCTTACAACCAACATAGTTGCAAAATGTACATTAATTTTATGTCCCTCTAACATATATTCAAATCTAAAGTTCGGTCTATCTGTATCCTCCCTAAATTTATTAACAGTAGCCCTTAGCTCCTCAGGAATCATCTCATCAGGAGTATTCTTATAGCCTATTACATCCTTGGCAATATTAATAAGCTTTTCAGGATTGGCATTAGCCCACTCATGATCTGAATAAACAACAACTGCAGGACCATCCATAAAATCTGTGTTATCCTTCATCATAGGATTGGCCATAACTATCTGTGCATAGTACACCTCTCCCTTGGCATATACATCCTTGTACTCCTCGTATAGCTTATAAAGCTTATCATCTCTCTTCATCCAGAGAGCATGTTCAAGAGGCTCCTTAAATGGCTTTCTCTTGTATTTTTTTCTCATCTTTGTAATTGATTTTTCATAATTCATGTTGCTCATTTGTACCTTCCTTACTTCGTTTTTTATATTTTTTCTTTACTTATTATCTTTAACATCTATTGTTCCAAGTACTATGTTAGCACTATTTTTTTATTATATCTTTTTCGTAATTGGTGCAAACTCGTCTCAAAATATAAGCCTTTCTAATATATCCTAACATATTTCATCAATAAATTTAATTATAACATAAATGTAATAATATAACATCAAAAAAGCCAAAAAAAATAAACAGCCCGGAATAGTCCGGACTGTTTATAGCTATATTATATTAATTTTAGTAGCAAACAATCTTACCGAAGTCAGCCTTAAGTGATGCTCCACCTACAAGACCTCCATCGATATTTGGCTGTGCAAAAAGCTCAGCTGCATTGCCTGCATTTACAGAACCACCATACTGAATACGTACTGCATCTGCAGTTGCCTGATCATACATCTCGGCGATGCACTCTCTGATACCCTTACATACTTCCTCAGCCTGCTCAGTTGTAGCAGTCTTACCAGTACCGATAGCCCAGATTGGCTCGTAAGCGATAACGATATCCTTAACCTGGTCAGCTGATACTCCAACAAGGTCAGACTTAATCTGGAATCTAATCCAATCCATAGTTACGCCCATCTCTCTCTGCTCAAGTGACTCACCACAGCAAAGAATAGGAACTAAACCAGCCTCGATAGCCTTCTTAACCTTCTTGTTAAGTAAAGCGTCGTCCTCCTTGAAGTAGTCTCTTCTCTCTGAGTGTCCGATAATTACATACTTAACACCAGCATCAACAAGCATAGCTGCTGAAATCTCACCAGTATATGCTCCGCTCTCCTCGAAGTACATATTCTCAGCACCAACCTGTACATTTGAGCCCTTCACAGCCTCTACTACAGGAACTATATCAATTGCAGGAACACAGTATACAACATCCACATCATCATTCTTTACAAGTGGTGCAAGCTCCTCAACAAGCTTTACTGCCTGTGAAGGAGTCATGTTCATCTTCCAGTTACCTGCGATAATTTTCTTTCTTGCCATAATTATAATCTCCTAATCTTCTTACTTATCGTTAGCTGCTGCTACACCAGGAAGCTCCTTACCCTCAAGGAACTCAAGTGATGCACCACCACCAGTTGAAATGTGGCTCATCTTATCACCATATCCAAGCTGGTTAACAGCTGCTGCTGAATCACCACCACCGATGATTGTTGTAGCGTCAGTCTCAGCAAGTGCTGCTGCAACTGCCTTAGTACCTACAGCAAGTGTTGGGTTCTCGAATACACCCATAGGTCCATTCCAAACAACTGTCTTAGCTGTCTTAACTGCCTCTGAGAATAATGCAACAGTCTTAGGTCCGATATCACAGCCCTCCTTACTTGCATCCATCTTATCAGCGTCACATACAACTGTATCAACTGGAGCATCGATTGGATTAGGGAAATCATCAATCATAACTGAATCAACTGGAAGCATAAGGTTCTTTCCAAGCTTCTCAGCCTTCTCCATCATTTCCTTACAGTAATCAATCTTAGTATCATCTACAAGTGACTTACCAATCTCATAGCCCTTAGCCTTAAGGAATGTATAAGCCATACCGCCACCGATGATAAGTGTATCACACTTCTCGATTAAGTTAGAGATAACATTAAGCTTATCAGCAACCTTTGCACCACCAAGAATAGCTACGAAAGGTCTAACTGGGTTCTCTACTGCATTACCAAGGAAGTCAATCTCCTTCTGCATTAAGTAACCAACTACTGCTGTATCAACAAGCTTAGCAACACCAACATTTGAGCAGTGTGCTCTATGTGCAGTACCGAAAGCATCATTTACAAATACATCACAGATTGAAGCTAAATCCTGTGAGAAAGCCTCACCACACTTAGTCTCCTCTGCTCTAAAACGAGTATTCTCAAGAAGAATAACATCTCCATCATTCATAGCCTCAACAGCAGCCTTTGCGTTAGGACCTACAACCTCAAGATCAGCTGCAAACTTAACCTCCTGGCCAAGAAGCTCTGAAAGACGAGCTGCAACAGGAGCTAAAGTCTTAGTAACCTTATCCTCCTCTGTCTTAACCTTTCCAAGGTGTGAACAAAGAATAACCTTACCGCCATCAGCGATAAGCTTCTTAATAGTTGGAAGAGCTGCTACAAGACGGTTCTCGTCTGTAATCTTACCTTCCTTTAATGGTACGTTAAAATCACATCTGCAAAGTACACGGAGTCCCTTTACATTGATATCATCTACTGACTTTTTGTTTAATGACATATTACCTGTCCTCCTAAAATAATTTATTTTGTAAAAAAGGGTCCGGTCCAAATGACCGGACCCCATTAGGTCTGAAATAAAAACTTAAAGTAAATTAAGCTAACTCAGCGAAGTACTTAATAGTTCTAACCATCTGGCTAGTGTATGAGTTCTCGTTGTCATACCATGAAACAACCTGTACCTCGTAAAGGTCATCAGCGATTGGAGCTACCATAGTCTGAGTAGCATCGAATAATGAACCAAATCTCATACCAACTACATCTGATGATACAAGCTCTTCCTCAGTGTAACCGAATGACTCTGAAGCAGCAGCCTTCATAGCAGCGTTGATGCCTTCCTTAGTTACGTTAGCACCCTTAACAACTGCAGTAAGGATTGTAGTTGAACCAGTTGGAACTGGAACTCTCTGTGCAGAACCGATAAGCTTTCCGTTTAACTCTGGGATAACAAGACCGATTGCCTTAGCAGCACCAGTTGAGTTAGGAACGATATTAACTGCAGCAGCTCTTGCTCTTCTAAGGTCACCCTTTCTGTGTGGACCATCAAGAACCATCTGATCACCAGTGTAAGCATGGATAGTTGCCATGATACCTGACTGAATTGGAGCGTAATCGTTAAGAGCCTTAGCCATAGGAGCTAAACAGTTAGTTGTACATGAAGCAGCTGAGATGATCTTGTCATCTGCTGTTAAAGTCTTCTCGTTAACGCTGTAAACGATTGTTGGAAGGTCATTACCAGCTGGAGCTGAGATAACTACCTTCTTAGCACCTGCATCGATGTGAGCCTGTGACTTAGCCTTTGATACATAGAAACCAGTACACTCAAGTACTACGTCTACATCAAGCTCGCCCCATGGAAGCTCAGCTGCATTAGCCATTGCATAAATCTTTAAAGTCTTGCCACAAACTGTGATTGTACCAGCCTCATCATCAGCTGTAACCTGATCAGCGTACTGATACTTACCCTGTGATGAATCATACTTTAATAAGTGTGCAAGCATTGAAGGCTTAGTTAAGTCGTTGATTGCAACAACCTCATATCCTTCAGCATCAAACATCTGTCTGAATGCAAGACGACCGATACGTCCAAAACCATTAATTGCTACTTTTACTGCCATTTTTTATTCCTCCTAAGTCTTGAAATAAATTATTATTTATAAGTACTGCATGGCGTGCAGTAATTAAGCTGTGATAATTCACAAGGACATTCTACCCTTTTCAAGAATAAAATTCAAGTGCTAATTAGTAAATTTTAGTGTAATTTTTAAATAAGCTCTTTTTTAATGTATTTATAACCCTTTCTCCCTCTCATAATTTTGAAGCAATTCAACAAAATCATCACCATCAAGTGTTTTGTTTATAATACAAGGTAATGCCTTGTCGAGTATTTTAGCAGCTAGTTCAATTATAAATTCTTTATATTTTTCAATAATTGCTAATGCATTTTTCTCGGCTTCAATTATAAAGTCAGCAGGTTTTGTTACAAACAATTCTCCCATAGCCCATTCATTTACCATACTTTGAGCTATATCCTGAGCACTCTTAAAGTCAAGCTGACATCCCATACTTACATCACCAATGCAAATTTTCTCTGCACATCTACCTCCTAAAGCCACTGCAAGCTGCGCCTTCCAGGCATTCTCAGATACAGGAAGTGTTTCTCTGCTAAACTGAACATGGGCTACTGTGTTAGCATCAGATCTCAGGTTAATATAAGAAGGCTTGAGATTTTCCGGATCCATTATATAACCAACTATAGCATGTCCGATTTCATGAACAAGAATTCTTAGCTCCTCACCCTTAGTTCTTTTAATAGGCTTAGATATCTTCTTACCCCCTGCCATATTCTCTATAATATATGCAATATCAGGAACGTCAGATTTTGTAATAAAACAAAGCTCATCATCAGTTAATGTAGAGATATTCTCCGAAGCTACATTGACACTCTTTCTAGTAATAATCTGCGATATTACAAAATCAACAAATCTTCCATTACCAAAATCATCTACATTTTGGAAATATTGCATTATCTTTCTAACACTTCTCCTTGCACCTTCGTCAACCTTGATACCTACTCTTTCTATCTTAACATCAAAAATATCCATAAGATTATCTACATCATAATCCGTAAATGTAATCTCATAGCCAATCCTTGATTTTAGTCCTGGATTGGATTCAAGGAAATCATACATTTCCTTTGTATATCCTGCAAATATAAAAATAGTATCATAATCAAAATCAAGCATAGCCGTTAACAATGCTTCAACAATCTGTGTACCAACACTAGAATTCTTATTGGCTAATCCATAAGCTTCGTCAATAAATAGAATTCCACCTCTTGCTCGCATAACAGCCTTGTTAAGCTTTTCAACAGGAGTATCATTATCGCAATAATTCAACAAATCACCTGTAGATATTTCTATGGTTTTATTTGTAGGTATAACTCCTTCATTATACAGCTCCTGGGCTAAAACCTGCGCCACTGTAGTTTTACCAGTTCCCGGATTACCCACAAAAACCATATGTCTCGACACCTTAGGGATATTAATTCCCATGCCAATTGCTCTTTTCTCATATATAGCTCTGTGTTTAAATTCATTAAGTTTGGTTTTTACACCTTCTATACCAACCAAATCTTCTATTCTAGTGTCTATCTTTTTAGGCATCAAAGTCTCAAAGTGTCTTTTATATAGAACTATTTTGCCATCCTTCTTGTCTAACAAGGAAGTCTCATCTGCCTCTGAGTATACTAAATCTGTAACATACTGACATAGTTTTTCTATACCTCTTACATTACCAAAATCAGTTTCACTAAAGCTATTTATCACAAGATTACGAAGACTATCGTAAGCATCTACATAAATAATGTATCCTCTTTGATTTAACATATCCTCAAATATAGATACTAGGTCATTAATCTCGCAATCCTTAAACATAACCTCGTAGCCTATTCTGCTCTTAAAACCTGCATTGGTATCATAGAGTTTTTTCATCTCATTTTCATAACCAGCGAAGATAAATACAATATCCTTATTATTCTCCATCTCCTGCATAATCATACCAACCAGCTCATCGTATTGCTTCTTTAAATTGGAATTAGGCATATCCGTAACAAGCTCATAGGCTTCATCTATAAAAAGAACTCCACCATCAGCCTCGACTATAAGCTTTCTAAACTCTTCCTGGTTCTGACCTAAATATCTAAATATCAAGTCAGATACTTT
>JAGALE010000330.1 GCA_017625335.1 Lachnospiraceae bacterium | reverse complement strand
GCTGTTCTAACTGAGACCACTAAACCTTTATAATGCTCATTATATTCAGCTATACTCTGCATTATTGCCAAATTATCTCTTATTTCTTTTTTGGATGTATCAGCCCAAGCTATTCTACCTGTTTCAGCATCTAATACTGCATATATACCCTCTAAACTCGATTTGTTTCCATGAGGAACCTTAGCTACTACATATGTTTTCATTTTTGTTTATCCTCTATTCTTTATCTACTATTGTAATCATATTTACAATTTGTCTTAAGTAAGTTGTATCTAATGTCAATATATCCATTTTACTTCTAATAGGTTGTGTACACCTAATACTTAAGATGTTATTATCCCTTACTAACGAGTATCTATATCCAAATTCCTTATTATTCTCTATAAAATTAGATATAAATAATTTTGCATTATCTAATACAATAAAGTCTACATGGCTATTTAAGTACTTCTCATTTTCACATAAGTGTAATCTTGCCCTATCGGATTGTTTTTTTAAATTATTTAATCCATCTTCTATTATGTTTAATTCATCAGTTGTTAACTGCCTGCTCTCTACTATTAACTTATATTTATCTGATTGTCCTAGTATTATTGATTCTCCATTATCTGTAATATTATCATCTAATGTTAAGTCATCTGGAATGTTTAATTTTATTTCCCATTCAGGTATATAAATTGTATTCCATACATTACCATTAATATCTGTTATTTTCTTTTCAACTATTATCTCTATTTTTGATATACTTATAATTTCATTATTGCATACAATTTCTGTTGATTTATCATAAAAATCTAATGGATTTTCTAGTTTATTATTTGTACTTCCTCTTATTATAAAAGTATCTATCATAAACCATCCTACGAATATTGCTAATATAATTGTAATTATTCTAAGTATTTTAGATATTTTCTTTAAATAATTTTGCTTATTCATTTTTTGAGTTCTCTCTTATTTTGATATCTAGGATTCATCATATATAGTATAGCTGAGTTAATCCATCCTAATCCCAGCTCGTTTTTTCTCTTTTCATGCACTTCTTTGCGTGTTACTCCATATAGCTTAGCTATTTTTTTCTCTGTATATGCCTTTATATACCACAACCTATGCATTTCTACTCTATTAAGTTTATCAAAGTCTTCTCTTGTATATTCTTGTTTAATTGCCATGTTTAATTTAATCTCCTATGTTTATGAAATATTTAAAAATTTAATATATTTATTTATAAATATATGCTTAAATATAAGCTTTAATCTTATTATATAATTGATGCTCCTTATTTTTTATTGATACACACAAAAAATTCCATGCTCATTTGAACATGGAATTTTTCATATTGTCTGCAACATCTTTAACATGGAGGTAAGCATGATATATTCATGCTAGTACAGATGATGGGACTTGAACCCACACGGTCTCCCACCAGAACCTAAATCTGGCGCGTCTGCCTATTCCGCCACATCTGCATATATTTAATATATTTTAATCTTATTTAATAAACTGCTTATGCAATTTTGATATCATATTCTTCTTCTATTTCATCAAATGTCAATGAAGTTAAAAATTCTTCACCATGTTCTGAACAAAGGAACTCTACTCTGTTTTCATCTGTATTAATTTCAGCTCCCTTACAGTATCCACCCCACAAAGAAGCTAAATCATTACCAATTTCTAATAAAGTCTTAAAAATATTTGTATTTGACATATGATTACCTCCCTTAGCTTCAACATTAATTTTTCACATTTAGATTACCTCATGATTGACTTGAACCGCCCATAAACAGTGTTTACACTCTTATTTATGACAATATACCTAACTTCATCAATCATAGGTCCATCACCCATGATAACCAATTAATTCTATAAATCATCTTGCTTTAATTGAAATGCTCTTTATATTTTCTAGAGGAGTATATAATTTAATCTAATTTATTTATAGATTTATCATACTCTGCTTCAGAAGATTGTACAATTAATATATTCTTATATCTTCTACCTTCTTCATATGCTCTCTTTAATCTATATTGTAATGGATAGTTAACCTCTCCATTACTTAAATACTTAGCTAAAGAACCTATCTTCTTAAAATGGTATAATCTATTACCTATATTAGCACAAAAATATAAATTTGTACTTAGTCTAGTTTCAGTATTAAACTCACTAATACCATCTTTATCTAATTTACTTATACTTTCTATGTTTGACTCATTTAATTCAACCCAGTATCTTTTATATGTCATTTTACCTGACTTACAGGCTTTACTTATGAAATGTGCTACATTTCCTAATGATTTACCATATCCGTACTTTACTAGGTATTCTTGAATTTCTGATTTATGTTTAAAAATTTCAATAAGATTCTTATCTCTATCAAAACATGCTATTGGTTTTGGACTACCCTTTCTTAAAGATGTATCTACACCAAATTCCCAAAGTACTTCATGTATATAATGGTAATGACATCCATAATTAGATGCTATTGATTTAGCTGATTCACCATTTGTGTATCTTTTAAATATATCTTGTTTATCAAATTCATACCTTGGACACCCATCTCCTCCTAAAGTTGAATTATACCCATCTCTATATGAATTGTACTCAGAAATCCAGTAAGCTTCTCTTTGAGATAATATGTTATCATCACATTCTTCTATAATTTTCCAATTCCATACATTCTTACCATATTTCAATATTGCACGAGTTAACTTTGTGTCTGTTGTCATTAACTCGTAATCTGTAAAATGCTCATGTACTCTTTCTTTAACTGCTCTTATGGATTTACCTATATAGACTCTATTTGTTACTGTATTTGTTATACAGTATATGTATCCCATATAAACTCCCTTAGCTGGGGTAGTTGGATTTGAACCAACGTAAATGCCAGAGTCAAAGTCTGGTGCGTTCAGCCACTTCGCCATACCCCAGTATTATTTTTTTAATTTCAATAATTTATGTATAACTCAATATTTTTATACTACAAATTACTGATTTAAAGTCGGTTAGGAGTGACTCGAACACCCCAACGACGAACCTTATCCAAACTCAAATGTACAGCACTTATTACATTCTCCTTTAGAGTTTGTCCGTGTTTATCCACCCCGTGGGACTCAACCGCTTTTATATAACAATGCTCCCTCCTAAATGCACTGTCTTGATAGTCTAAAACCTTGGTTTACTTCATTACTGAACCTAACCTTAACTATCCCCTGATGGTATCGTTTCCACCCACGCTAGTCCTTAATCCATTTGGTATTGCTTGATAAGGAACAATTTTCTTCTGAACTACTGCTTTTCATCCATTTCTATTGCTATTCCACTAGTCATCCTTATCTCACTACTTAGTGTTAAACTAAGACCTAATCTCGTCTCTTTAAAATGCATATGCTGCCGGTTATATTGAGTGATTGGCATTTAGTTAAGTGTCCACTGCTTTCCACTTACACGCTATGCATTTTTGGATACACTACTATTTCTTATATTTGCATCTATTCCAAATATTTTCATGTATCCTGTGGTTTAACCTAGCAGTTTAATTATCACATGGTCACATTAATATGCCTATTTCTAGACTATAACACATGCTTAAGATAATCACTTACTACAGAGTGTGATATTAACTGGGCCTCAACCGCCACAAGTGATCTTAACTCTGTTACCACCACAAAGTCAATTATATCTATATCAGCTAACTGCTAAACTATATACCCTACTTATAGCTTAACCCCTATACTGATGCTAGCTCATTTAAGTCTCCCCACAATGTTAAGAAGGGGGAAGCCCGTAACTTCTCAAGTTTTAAACAAACTCTAACCGATATTTTAAAGTTTGTCTTGTTATAACCGGGCTAGTAAGTGTTACAAATACAGCATCTACGTTATATTATATACTCCGCTGCATTATTTTACACTTACCTTTACTACCTAGAAGTAGAAAGTTAAGATGGAAAATATATCACAAATTTATCTTGTAACCTTAATCACATTTGCTGAAATACTAAATATAATTCTCCTCTTTCAAGTGCATCAAAGAAACACTCTGAAATACAATTTTTTATTCCTATGTATACAGCATTTTCACTTTGTTTCATTGACCTAAAATAACAAGTTGCACCAAGTACTACTTTATTATCAGGTATTAATTTGGAATCAAATTGAAGTCTTAATTCTATTGTAGATGTTCTATGTACTTCAACTCTTTCATACTCATCATCTATATCTGCCTTAGCAATCTCTTCTATATGCTTAATAGGAATTGCACTGTTTTTAAAACTTGGAATTGATGCTAATTCAACTCTGTAATATGCCTCCCTACAAGGATATAATTTAGAAATAATCTGCTGAAATATTAATGGTGTGTTCTCATCATTTCCCATTAGGTATGTTAATTGTGTCATCGGAAGTTCACCAACAGTTCTTCCAAGTGCTTTAATAAACTCCTCTGTATTATTTACAATATCAACTGTTAGCTCATTAAACTCCTGATCTTCTAAGGCTGACCCCAGAGGCCATCTATCAATAATTAAGTTATTATTCATTTTTATTACCTCCTTCATCAACCTTACAAATACATTTTAACATCTCAATTTAATTTTGTCAACACTTTTTATAAAAATTTTTATAAAAAATTTAATACTCACAAATTAATATTATAATTATATTATCATACTTATATGTATATTATAAGGTTAATATACCCATAAATTGTACCCATAAATTTTTCCGTCTTTATTTATATGAAATTCGTATAAGTAAAGATTATTATATGTTTGAGCTTGTGACCATACTTTTATATTAGCCATCACTACTGTATCACCAGTACTGCTATTTATTATATCTATAGTGTCTACTGCTAATTGCCCTATACTACCTTGTATAACTTTATCATTTGAATCGTTCACTAAATCAGTGTATACTTGTTCTGTCATGTATGGAGCTGAATTCTCTATACCATCTGTAACACCTTGTGATACTGATGTTACAATATCCAATATTATCTGACTTTGCTCTCTATATGTTAATGTCTCAAAGTTATGCTCTATAGCTCTAACACTATAAACATTGAATATAATTGGTATTACAAGCGTAATTAAAAATGTTAGTCTCATTATCTTTTTCATAACTCTTAACTCCTTTAGTTATTTCATATATGAATACTTAATATAAGAGTTTATATTACCATCTACAAATTGAAATCTATAAATATAATTGATTCCATTATTTATCACATGTAAATAAAATGAATTATTAGAAAAGTAAGACTGAGATAATTTAGCATTTGTAGCTATATCCTTAGGGTCTATTCCTAGACCTAAATTATCATCCTCGTTCCTAATAAATTTCATTGCTTCTTTTGTTAACTCATTAGAATCATATTCAATTTGACTACTTGTACTAAATTTCTTATTATCATTACTGCACCCAGCCATTAAAATGCTAATCAATAATAATATTGTAATTATACTAATTTTCTTCATTGCTTTCACTCTCTATATCACCATTTTCTATAATTAGCTCTTCTGTATATTCTACTGTATTAGCTTCTTTACCAAGTGTAAAGTCATATTTACTCATGTCAATACTCTGAACTCCTGATCCTCCATTATATAGTAAAAATGATTCACACCCATAAAGTATACCAGAGCTACCTAAACTGTCCTCATCATACAATGATAAGCTCCATTTTGCTATATCATTATATTTTTCAGTCAATTCAATATATAATTTATTATCCCTTAGCTCCTCATCTATAGAGATTGCTGCACCAATATCTTCAGACAATGTTTCATCAATCTCTGTGTCATTTACATAATATGTTAATACCTTATCACTTGTAGTTGAGTATGTCTTAATTATAAAATTAATGAATGTATTCATATCACATGGTAGCTGTAAATGCTGTACATTGTAATACAAGTCTTTGTATATTACACCGTTATATACAATATCATTTCCTGCTATTTCATATAATCTAGATGTATCACTATTCTCTAGATTAATCTCACCAAAATGAATAGATGGATCACTCACATCATATGAATTGTTATTTTCATCATCTTTCATTGCACTCTGCCAGACTTCATCATGTCTTATTGTTTTACCATCTTTTATAAATTCTATCTCAACTGCCATATCATTATTTTGTTTAGCATCTCCACAACCTATTGTGCTAAATATACATAAAAGTATTATATTTAATAGTTTAATATATTTATTCAAGCACTTCTTCATCTTCATAGCCCTCCTCATCAATTTCTTCAGGAGCTTCTATCTCACTATCAATGACTTCCTCATCTTCTTTTAATGTATTCTCAACTAATGCCTCTGGTTCTGATGCCTCTGGTTCTGATGCCTCTGGTTCATCTGATGATCCATAAATACCATATTCATCTTTAATTGCATAAGCCTTTCCATTTTCATAAGTAATTACCCAATAATCAATATTGTCAAAAATTATTGTATATCCTATCTGATTTACCATTTTATCTTCATATTTTTCAATAATATCAAATGTAGTATAATTATTTTCTTTAGCTAGCTCATTTATCAAATTTTTAACTGCATTTTCACTAATGTTACTTAAATCAAATCCAACTGAATTTTCTACTTGCTCAGAGTCTGATGATGACTTATTATCTTCAAGCTGTTTATCTAGAACTGTTTGATCCTCTATACTATCTGCTACTGATGTATCAATCCCCACTTCATCTATTATACTTCCAGGTTTAGTAAATACATCCTTATGTGTAACCTCAGATTCAATATCTGTATCATTATTACTGCATGCACACATTACTAAACATACTGCTACTGTCATGAACAATCTGAATATAGGTTTTATTTTAAAGTCATATTTATATTTAAATAAAGGTTTGATTTTAAATGATTTCATACTAGTTACCTCCTAATAACCTTGCTAAGCTAGCAGCCGTATTAGCTCTTTCAACTGCTTTTTGATTCATTCCTGATGGTTTCTCATATTGTTTACATATGATTGATGCACATTCAGCTGCTGATTTACCACTACATGCTGCTGGCACCCCTGCATATCCACCTGCAAATTCCTGAATCATATATTGAACATCAATAGCACCAAGTTCTGCCTGACTATACTGAACTGCTCTTGATTTATATAAATTAAGTATTCCAGGACGTCTTGCTCCAGACCATTGTATACTTCCCACACCAATACCCTCAACTCCAGATGGTATTGTTAAAAGTGTATCTACCATACTTACGTTATTAATTACTTTATAATTCAAATCCCTAACTGCCTGACTAACTCCAGGTGAATTCCAATAAGCACTTCCCCAATTACCTTCAATTTGTCCAGGTTTACCTTCGTGTAATATATTTGCCATTAAACCTACTGCAAAATTATGTCCGTATTTTGAACTTGTTGCCCCATAAGCAGCTGCCATAGCATATGCTTTATCTTTATTATAACCATTACTAACTAAAATATTATACACATCTGTATTTGTTTCTGCATCACCAAAAGTTCCATTTCCATCTGAAGGATCTTTTGGTCTATCTATCCAAAATCCATAGAATTGACCTGAGTTAGCATATGATATAACTTTTGATTTAGCTGAAGCTGTGTTCATTGTTAATATTGCCCCAGCTTTACCTCCTACACCTAATGCGCTGTTTCTACATGATGTAAAACAATAATACCCATTCTCTGTACCTTTTCTAATCGCCATAAAATGGCCACTTCCTGAATACCACTCAAAAGGACCATGCCAACTTCCCCACACATATCCACCTTTACTCAATATATCATCTATGGCTGCCTCTGTTTTATCTATAGCTATAACATTTAGCCCATATGCACTAGCTAACTTTTCAACTGCGGCTCCTCTTTTGATTGCTCTACCAGAAAAGTAACTAGACGAAGTTGTACAAGTAGTTCCTGATATTGTTGAATTTAGTGTTTTTAATATTTCTGATGGTGTTATTTCTGCTCCCTTTAAATTGCTTACTATCATTGCCAATGAATAAATTGCACACCCATCTCGACCTAATGTATTAGGTCCAGGAGGATTTCCCCATACTAATCCTGACCAGTTCCCACAATATGTACAGTTACAACCCTGTGATTGATGGTACCAGTAATAACTACCATCATCTAGCTCAATTGCATAAGGACCTGTTGCATTACCAGGTACATACCCACTATATCCATCATCAGATGATGGGTCATTGAATACTTCATCTAATGCCTCCTCGATTCTTTGCCAAGACCACTCACTTCCAAAATGTTCACCACCTAAACATTTTCTAGGTAATAATCTTTTTGAATATTCATTGCATCCACAGTTTGGATTTTTGCCATCTATCTTATAGTCTGAAAACAATTTCTTTAAGTCTTTTTTCAATTCATCATCTGTCATCTCAAGTCTGTCTTCATCGTCTTCTCTAATGATTGATTTATCTTTAAGTGCTTTTCTATAACAATCTATCATGTCATCGGTTATATTATTCTTTAAGTATAACGACTTATCTTTAATAGAGTTGCAATCATCCCATTTATCACCATTATCTGAATGTGTAGGTACATATGTTAATAGTTCTTGATATGCTGCTGAACCGAATAGTAACTCATAAGATGTCTTCTGATCATCCTCAGCATCACCAGTACATTTTACATAACATCCACAATCAGGGTTTTTACCTAAAAGAGTCTGTACCGTAGCTGCTGATGTTACTTGTTGCATCATTGCATTAATAGATGTTGCGAGTGTAAACGCTATAAACGCTATAAATATGCCTATAAATGCAGCTATTATTAATCTTAGTTGGATTATTTTTTGTAATTTCTTAAATTCTTTCTTTAATTTCTTTTTTCTTTTAATCTTTATCTTACCTGTTCTAATAGAACATATAATGCATACTATTGAAAATAGTATTGCTATTATACTTAAACCGTATAGTATATATACCCATGCCATTTTTGCACCACCAAAATAATTTTTAATTATTTTGATTTTTATTTTAATGCTAAATCAAATGTAATAACATCTTATTTCTATTGTTATATTCAAATATAAAAAGAGGCAACCAATTATATTGATTGCCTCTTTTGAAAGAAAGAAGATTTATGGATTTAGATAATGCATGCTGTTAGTAGGATTTGAACCTACATGTGCATTTTTGCCCAGCGGATTTTAACTCCACTCTGTCTGCCAGTTCCAGCATAACAGCATAATTATTTAATTAGTGTAGATGAAGGGAATCGAACCCCCATATTAGCATCCGTAGTACTATGCCTTATCCATTAGGCTACACCTACATAGCATGAGTTGCTGGAATCGAACCAACGCCTTCAGTTTTGGAGACTGTTATGCTACCACTAACACCAAGCTCACATAAGTTATTTAATTTTCCAAATTCTGTTTCGCTTCGCCATCGTAACATACCTATTCTCCTTTACACTAATTATATATTTATTTAATTTAGCTTTGCCTATTATACACCGGTCGCTAATTACTCCGGAACTCTTAAAGGTCATGACTCCTTACGTGCTATTGGTTGCATTGCTATTACTCTCTAGCAATGAGTGGCTTACTCACTAGACTCTCTCAAAACAGTGACGCGTTATTTTGAGTTGATATTGCTATTTAAATCAAATTCAATAGGGTAGGTCTTTTCTACTAGCCTAACTTCACCTAGACTGCCCTTATACTCAATAGCTGCCATGTTAGGTTCCCCTATAGTAGTCTTTAGTTAAACAGTGAGTGATTTCCGTCATTTCAGACGCCTGCAATAGTGGTAGATTATATCCATCATTTACAGCCTAGAAGTCAGTTATTGGTGTTTCAACCAAGCCTATCTAGTTTTCAGGTTTCATTCGGTTTTCCCGACTCTTTTCCTGTTTCTCTCCCTTGTTAATAGGGTCCCCACTCTTCCTACTGGGTCTCTCCCAAAGTGTTACTTGTAGTCAGTCTGTAGAACATTTTAATGCCATCTGACTCTCACAGATTGTACTGTTCATTAAACTCTTTCACAACTGTTTAATAATGATTACTGTAGGAATCGAACCTACTCATATCAGCCCAACACTTCCAATAATGAAGATGTAACTAATAAGACCATCTTAGCAACCAACCTTTACTTGCTGTCCACCACCTGAACTGCTTTAACATACTCGATTTCAAAAATTGGGTATATACTCTTACACAGACTTTTCCTTACTGCTAATTGTATATACCCTAAATAACAATGCGCCCTTCCCAAAACGCTCCTCTGGTTGTCCGTAAATCTCAGCCGTGCACAACTGCCCAGAGCCACTGAAGTTGTTTATACTTCGTTAAAATGAACTCGGTTAACCTAGTTTAGTTGTCTTAAATCGGTTATGAACCACAACTACTGAAGTTTACTCTTCATACACCGAAAGTAAATATAAATAATTCCTTTTCAATACTTGACTCAACAAACATATCTATAATAGCTAGTACTAGCTTTCTGCTATTATACCATAGACGGTGCTATGGTGGCTACTGATTAATGCTTATTGTAGTCATTAATCATTGTATCCATGGATGATTTTTCCGTGTGTTTATTAACTGGATGCTGCCATTCAACCATCTAAACTGCAACTGTTACCAGAACCAAGCACATACTTTATTTGCTAATTGGTTACACCCGAGTGTAATTGCCTTAGCCATATGGGACTTTCAACCCTTTATTGTTAGAATTTCACTAACGCATACGCCTTGCTATTTTACTTTGAAAATGCTAAATGTAGTGGTAAGCTACGGCTATGTATGTACCATAAATTACTCTTTACTCTTTAAAACATAATATACTGTAGTTTAACCTTAAGCTGAAAATTTCTTCGGCTTATAATCCCAACCATTATAAATTTATTTTCAACCATCCAACTACCAAGTTATTATAATATGATTAGGTTTCAACCTCCTATGTACCAACACCTAATAAGTTAGGAGGTTTATTCATATTATGCCTGTAACTTCCCAAAATCAGAATATCTTGTTATAACCAGACAATTAACTTAATGTTACCAAGCTTCAGTATATATCTTATATACTCCACCAAGATAATATTGTTAATTTTCTAAAGTTTAAGGTGTTAACCACCCACTATTACTATCAGGATTTGAACCTGATGTCTTCTTCATGGAAAGGAATATGCTCTAACCGCTAAGCTAAGTAATATCAGTATTATAATACTGTAGTGGACCTTCAGGGACTCGAACCCAGGACCGACCGGTTATGAGCCGGTTGCTCTAACCAACTGAGCTAAAGGTCCAAAAATTTGTAATGTATTTAATATTATTAACTTATGCCTACACGGATAACCTAGTTAAGATATCCCCTCACCACCATTCCTACTCCTTGGCATATGTTAATTAATTGGAGACCAATGGACTTGAACCACTGTAATTACTAGATGAAGAAGGCTTATCCATGGATAAGTTTGCCCTTCGTCTCTCTGTCACATCTAAACCTTGAAACCTACAAGGATTAATCTCCATATTTAATATTTGTATAATTAGTATCATAATTAATTAGTAGAGAATCTGGGACTCGAACCCAGGCGCTTTCGCATATGACCCGGCTTATAAGGCCGGCGCTCTAACCAGCTGAGCTAATTCTCCAACTATGTATTAGTTATCAATTTCAATGCTATTCACTAGCGTTCATCACTCTTGGATATAATAGCTTATCAGCTATACCAGTGTTTTCACATCTCTATCTCAACCTTACTTCTTTATTATATCAGAACTTTTTGAATTTGTCAACTACTTTTTATAATTATTTTTATATTTTTTTTCAACTCATTAAGTTCTTCAACCTTACAAACTTATATTATCAGAAAACTTATATTTTGTCAACACTTTTTATAAAAATTTTTATAAATTTTTAACTCTTTATAGATTTTACTAATTTCTCTCTTTGGTTAAACTCTAATTCTGTTATGCATTTACTATATTTATATTTGTTAGTTACATTACCACTTGCATCATATAATCTTTTATTGTATTTTACAATAAAATGATGCTCAGTAGTCAAATATAATATATCTCCACTCACTAAATTTTGTAATTTCTTTGCGAATATATAGCATCCACCATTAAGGTAGTAATGTATTGGCTTTTCAATATCAGAATTATTATTTATATTAGTAATTATATTTAGTATTTCTAGGTTAGTTAGCATTCAATATTGATGTCAGGTACCATTAGTACTTGATACCTGACATCATCTCTCTTTCTTATTTTCTGTAACATAATCTTTTCCAATATTCTATCCAAGATTCTAATGTGTAAGTTCCTTGGTAATATTCACTATCATTCCAAGTTTCTATAGCATCCTCCAAAGTCCATCTATATTGCCAAGTATTATAATTTGGAAATATCTTCTTATACTGTGAACCTCTTAAGCTATAATCGATTTTTAAATTTCTTATACCTCTGTTCCAATGCTTTTTATTTACTTTTTCTTGTTTTAATATTGGATATTTCTTGTAACTCTTTGCCATGAATGGTCACCACCTTCCCATTACATGACAATCACCTTCTTTCTATATGAAATAGTACAGGTAAAGGGATTTGAACCCTTACTTGCTAACGCAACATAAATTTTGAATCTACTATGTCTTCCATTCCATCATACCTGTATTCTCTTATATTAACTATACGAGCTTCCCTATGTTCGCTACTCCAAATACCCTAACATCAGTCTAATTGATAATGCTGAGCTTTTCTATACTTGGTAATTCCAACATGATACGCGTGTAGACTATGTATCATTAAGATTAGCAATTCACACATAGAGGGGATTAGTGGAGTCCATCTTGGTTCCCAGTTAATTAGGGTTGTTAAATTTAATATTTAACATGAGCTATTTATGTTTCTCTTAAACGCTTAGTTATATATTCTACATTCT
Organism: Lachnospiraceae bacterium; assembly: GCA_017625335.1. Taxonomy (GTDB): domain Bacteria; phylum Bacillota; class Clostridia; order Lachnospirales; family Lachnospiraceae; genus Coprococcus_C. The sequence continues at coordinate 3,237 of JAGALE010000330.1, read as the reverse complement.
ATAACCTCACCAAACTGCTCTTCTCTGCTAGTTAAACAGATTGCCCTTTTACTTTAACGTCCTGCTGGGTCATTTACAGCAACTCGTAGGCTCCCACTTCTTTCAGTGCGGACGGGTTTAACTAAGTTTTCCTTCTTACTATATGTGATAAGCTACCTCTCAAAACTTATCGGGCTTGGACTTCTCACCCGCAGGCTTCACCTTTGCCTTATCGGTTCACAGCCATCCAATATAACCACTCTTGTTTATAGGTGAATCTTAAAGAGGTTTTTAATGGAACTAAAGGGATTTGAACCCTTGACCCCCTGCTTGCAAGGCAGGTGCTCTCCCAACTGAGCTACAGCCCCAAGTTTAACAATGAATAATGCTTTATACCATCCGTCACATTATAGATGGTGTTTGTTGTAGCTACTTTAGACGCCGCTTTTATCACGTTTGAGGTTCACACCTTGAATGTCGAGCTTACCCTTCCCCTCGACTTATTCATTGTTAAGTGTAGGTAGAGGGATTTGAACCCTCATGCTCTAAGCCGTAGATCCTTAGTCTACTACGTATTCCATTCCGCCATACCTACATAATACAACAGTAATCATTGTTTAAACTCTTCAAAATCCCAAATTTGATGTTTTATTTATTTTGCTGTGTGATTACCAGTATTTAATGGATTATATGGGACTTGAACCCATGACTTCAACATTGCAAATGTTGCACTCTCCCAACTGAGTTAATACCCCAAATTATAATGCAGGTAGAGGGAGTTGAACCCTCAATCCCTAAGGCCTACGATCTTAAGTCGCATGCGTATTCCATTTCCGCCATACCTGCATATTTTAATATCTCATAATCGGTATAAAGTAGTAATCATATAGGGGTCATATTTACTCATTCTCCCCTCCGCTTTGATGATGAATCCTAGAATTCCTTTATACCTAGTCGAAAACGTCGGATTCGAACCGCTCTCCATGCTCCCAAAGCACGTGTGCCGCCATTACACTACGTTCTCGTAAATACCGACTGTGGGATTTGAACCCACACACCATAAGATACTAAATCCTAAGTCTAGCGCGTCTTCCTTTCCGCCAAGCCGGCTTATATATAATTTCTTTAACTCAATTTCTATACCTATTATATCGCAAATATTTTATTTGTCAATACTTATTTTTAAATTTTTTCAACTTTTTTCTTTAATGATTTATTCTATTTTTAAGCGCATTCTATGCAAGGACCTTAAGCATCCGCTTTATTTTATATGTATTAATTTGTGGTTCCTGTCTAAGTCGTATTCGCCAGGCTAAAGGGAGTTCTACCATGAACACCACCTACCTTTCAAATTATTTAAAAAATAGCCACCAAGCTTAACTTGATGGCTATCTATCAATTGACAATGTTATATTACTTTTGTTTATACACCATCTTATTAAGCTTATATTAAAATTTTACATGCTAATATAACCAATATTGCCCATATTGGTCGAAGCGCTGCTATTAAGCTTAATAAACTTGTGTTAAAACTTGTTTCCATTGTATCATACCTCAAAAATTAAATTCTAAATATTTAATTTAATTAAATATATCTTATATTATTTATATGCTTATTTTATGGTACAATTTAAATATATCTTTGTACATGTTTCCACTAAGCAATGCTCTATCTCTCTATAATTGTCTTTATTATTTGTTGTTTTAGCATCATAACATATATTAATGATTGATTCTAAAAATTCCTTTAATGAATTAAGTGAAATAGTTTTTGCCATGTATTTTAATGTACCATTTGATGATTTCTTAGCTATCTCTATGTTATATTCATTATTTAAATGAATATTTGATACCTTCATATTGGTATCTTTAATACATCTATTAGCCTTAGTAATAATTTTCTTTGCTAAATCTCTATTAACTTCAATATTAGACAATATTGCAGCAGTACCACAGTATTTGTTAACCTCATCCAATAATTTGTATAATAGCTCTGCTTTTCTAATAACTATTGGTACTACTAAATTATCTAAGTTATGTTTCGAAATTGTTTGCATTCCTAATTCACTTATAGTCTTATTACCTTTTAAATATTTATACATTCCATATACACATAGTGTATACATCACTCCTGTATGCCTTAACCCTGTTAACATTTGTGTATACTCTATATATAAATCATCTCTTATACTATGCATTATTAATACCTCCTCATGCTATAATATATTTTACAATAATTCCACTATCTCACAATAATAGTTATAATTATTTTTATATAGGAAGTACAACTCAACTAAACTGATATATCCTAATTCCATTAGTTGCTCATCACTTAATTTATAATGGTTTGCCTTGTTATGCTTTCCAGTGTACATTGCTCGTAAAGTGTCTTTTAAATAAAAATCCAATTCTCTTAATGTATCTATGGTAGTTATGTATCTAAATGCATATACACACCAGCCAAATGTAGATTGATTATTAACAAAGCACTTAAAGTTTTTATAATTCCATCTTTTAATAATTTTAGAAGCTATTTTATCAAAGTCACGTGAATGTCTTTCTATCTCCATACGACCTTTTTTACACCATCTATGTATTTGCTTCTTCATTTTCTGTTTAGCATGATCACTTATATCAATTTTCCCATCTTGTCTTATCTTTAATCCAAGGTATTCTACCTCATCACCAAGTGTAAAATACTTATATTTATTAGGATTCATCTCTAATCCATATTCTGTTATTTTGTCATTTACATATTTTATATACCCATCTAGTTTGTATTTATTATCAGTTAATATTATTATATCATCACTATAACGTGCATACACAACATCTGGAATATTATTAAAATAATTATCAATGTCTCTAAGAGTGTAATTAGCAAAAAAACTGCCAAGAGCACATCCTGGACATAATGATTTATATTCATTAATCTCAATACCATTTACCATAACTCTATGGTCTAACATAATATCTTCAATTGTTATCTTAAATCCATCAGAAAATAATGAATTTATCATTATTTTTAATTTTTCTTCACTTACGCTGTTAAAATAAGCATGAATATCCATCTTAACACCATAACTTTTGTTGATATCTATATTATTCTTAATATATTCAATGGCAGACCCTGTACAAACAGATGTTTTATAACTAAAGCAGTTAGTACTAAATTCTTTTCTATATATCTCAGATATAACTCTATATATTACTCCAATTATATATCTGTCCTGCATACTATGAATGTATACTACCCTT
>JAGALE010000329.1 GCA_017625335.1 Lachnospiraceae bacterium | reverse complement strand
TTATCAAAAATGTGACATGATTTAAATTAATAGGGCTTTATATCCAAGCCATAACTCAAATCAATATACCTAGTTAGTTTTCTCCTGCTTATTAGCAGCAATCTCAGTAAGTGATGATGCAAGTCCTGCAATACTTGCTATCTCTGAAGGAATAATAAGCTTTGTAGCCTTGCCGTCTGCCGCCTTTTGGAATGCTTCTAAGCTCTTCAGTGTAAGAACACCCTGCTCTGGTGCTGCCTCATTAAGGAATCTAATACCATCTGCGCTTGCCTTCTGCACTGCAATAATAGCCTCAGCCTCACCCTCTGCCTTACGAATTGTAGCTTCCTTAACAGCCTCTGCTCTAAGAATTGCTGACTGCTTCTCCGCCTCTGCAGCAAGGATAACTGATTCCTTCTGACCTTCTGCTCTAAGAATTGCTGACTTCTTTTCACCCTCTGCAATAAGAATCTGCTCTCTTCTCTCACGTTCTGCCTTCATCTGCTTCTCCATTGCATCCTGAATTGCAGCAGGTGGGATAATATTCTTAAGCTCTACTCTGTTAATCTTAATACCCCATGGATCTGTAGCAACATCAAGTGTTGCTCTCATCTTAGTATTAATAACCTCTCTTGATGTAAGTGTCTCATCTAACTCAAGATCACCGATAATATTTCTAAGGGTTGTAGCAGTAAGATTCTCGATAGCCATAATTGGCTTCTCAACTCCGTAGGCAAATGCCTTAGGATCAGTAATCTGGAAGAATACTACTGTATCAATTCTCATAGTAACATTATCCTTAGTAATAACAGGCTGAGGTGGGAAATCCACTACCTGCTCCTTAAGTGATATTCTCTGTGCAACCTTATCGATAATAGGCAGCTTCATATGAAAGCCTACTGACCATGTAGACTGATAAGTTCCAAGACGCTCTATAACATATGCATGAGCCTGTGGAACAATCTTAATCATACTTGCAACAACTACAATCGCGATAAATACTATAAATACGCCAAATACCTGGCCACCTGAAATACCTGATAAAATCATCTAATCAATCCTCCTATTTTGCATCATAATAAACTATTCACTCTTTGTAACCATAAGCTTTACACCGCTTATACTCTCTACCTTGACCTTGCTATCCTTCTCGATTACATCCCCATTAACTGCTCTTGCAGTCCACTCCTTGCCATCAAGATAGACAACACCTTCTGACTTTGCATTATCGATTGTCTCAGTAACTAAACCAAATGTACCAACCAACCCTTCTGCATTAGTCTTCTCAACATTCTTCATAAGATGCTTTTGAGCTATAGGCCTTGTAAGCACAAGGAGCACCAGAGACACAACTGCAAAAACCAATATCTGTACTATCCAATGGGCTCCAAAATGAGCCAAAACCGCTGCAATTATAGCACCACCTGCGAACCATATGGTAGTAAGACCTAAGGATACAATCTCTGATACGATTAATATAGCCGCAATCACAAGCCAAATTATAACGTCCATAAAATCCCTCCATTTATTTTTTTATGTTGAAGATTATAACACGATGCGACAAATATTTCTACTACTTAATAACCTTTAAAAATGTCATTACTACAATAATACCTAATCTATTATAGTGCATTTCCTACATTATAAATCTAAGGCTATACACTAAGCTGATAAACTATTTCTTTGGCGCCCTCAACATCAAAATTTTGAAGCACCACTAATAATTTCTCCACAAGCTGTCGCTGTTCATCAGAAAGTTCATAAGAAAGCAGTTTCCTAGCTATACTTTCCGCTTCTTCTAACTCAAGCTCCCTAAGCTGTAGCAATAATCCTTGAAGCAATTCATCTAAATGCTCTTGGGAAATAATTTCACTTGCTTTTACATTTTCCCAACAGCGATTCTCTTTTGTATAATTTACCATTTCATCATTAGCCATAATCTCGCCTTTATTACTATCTAAGCATTCTCCCATGTCATTAATATGCATCAGCTCACATAGTTTATTCGTTAGCTGTTCATAGCATTCTATAAATTCAAAATGATTTTGCGTGATAAATTCACTGTCACCATTTAC
>JAGALE010000328.1 GCA_017625335.1 Lachnospiraceae bacterium | reverse complement strand
TAGGAAATCATGAGTATTTTCTTATGCAGTATCTGGCAAACTACCTGGAGGACAAGGATATTTGTAAGCTTGATTCTAGATTATGGGAGGCCTTTGGAGCAGAGTCCTCGACCATTGCTGCTATAGATAAATTATCTATACAGGATAAGGAGAGATTATATACATTTTTAGATGGGCTACCATATTACATAGAGATTGGGGTTGAGGAAAAGTTATATGTAGTTACTCATGCAGGTATTCATGCTGATTATATTGTATATAACACTGATGACAAGATAGATGTAATCAAGAGCATAGAATATGGGATGGAAAGAGACAAGAGGGGGACGCTGATTAGTATAGATATTCATCATATGCCGGCAGGACAGAAAAAGGCGTTAGATAAGATACTTGTAGTTGGACATGAGCCTACCGTTCGTATAGGTGGGGATAATAGGATAGTTAAGAATAATACCTATATCTGCATAGATTGTGGCATGGGTAAAGGATTTGAAGGTAGATTGGGGTGTCTTTGCTTTGAAACTGGGCAGGAATACTATGTGTAAAGTGAATAATGTAACATGTTTTTTGTAACCGATTTAAGTATATGCAAGTGATGGCATAGGTGTCTTAAGTCGGTTTTTGTTTGTTAATATATATCATGAGAAAGCATTTGTTCTATTTGCATAAAAAGCCAACAAAAAATTGTGCAAAAATATCAATGATTTTTACAATTCATATTTTAAATACCTCATTTAGGGTGTAAAATAAAAGACATAAAGATGCCTACTTGGCATAACACACACATTTTATTCAAAGGAGGAAAGCGTGAATGAAAAGTAAGATGAGGCTTTTTGCATGGTTAATATCTATGGTTATGATTATTTCATTGTTACCTAATCAATATATGATAGTAACTTATGCAGAAGAAACAGTGGAAACGGTGAACATTGATGAAGCAGTAATTCCTGAATTATCAACAGGAACTACATCATCTAAGACGTTGACAAAACAAAGTATTACATATAACTATGTAAAATATAATGGAGGTAGTCTGGCGGGATCTAATATCGGTGAGCAGACTAGTGATGCATACTGGTTTAAATTTGTAGTACCAGCTGGTGAGACATACACATTGTCAACAACTTGTGCCCAAACAGAAGAGGTATATTCAGGCGCTTGGTCTGGTTATGTTATGTCATATAAGACAGAGTGGTCAGCCTATGAGGGAAAGGTTAATATAAATCTTAATGGGTTTGATAATTTTACAGGTGTTATAGGGACATTTACAGAGGGCGTTTACTATGTTTATATTGATGGAAATGTAACAGAATACGATGTAAGTATTAATTTAAAGCAACCTGAAGACCTAAGCACAATAGTTAGCCAGGCATACGAGGTTACTGCTGAGGATATGGCTAACGGTAGCGTGCAATTACAAAGTACAACAGATTGTTATAAGTACAATGTATCAGAGAATGGTATTGCTCCATTATATAAGAGCTCTATAGGTGTATTGATTAAGGTTGTGGTTCCTAAGGACAAAGTCTATAGTGTTGGTGGAGGAAATCAATATATATTCGAAGATGGTTCGGTAGGTGAATATACTTTGCCTAATAAGATGTCACAGAAGGCTTTGCTTAAAAATGACACAGGCTCCGATAAAATATATTATGTTTGGGTTATCCCATATTCGGCAGGTCAGATAAATGTTCAATTAAAGGTGGAAACTTTAATAACTGATTGCAAGGATGCTGCAACAGAAATTGAATTAGATAAAGAAAATACATATCTTTATTCATCAGAAGATGAAAATTATGTTAGTGTAATAGCTGAAAATGATTATGGTTATTTCGATGAGCGTTCAGGAAGATTATATTCCGTGAATACAACGGCTGGGTACTATGAGATAAATTTTGTTAACAAGGAAAGCTATAGTAGTGTATGTGTTGATATATATGATGAGAATTTCTCGCTTATATCTACACAACTTCCTAGTTTCATAGATGGAGAGACTGAGAACACAATAAATTTTGAAACATCAGGAAAAACATATTTCTTTTTATCAAAGTGCAACAATGAACTTCAATTTACTGTTACTAAGGGTAAGAGTACAAAGCTTGTTGATAGAGTTAATGATGATTCTGTTATAGTGCTTAAGGAGGGGGATGAAAACCCTACTTATCTTGAAAACCAGACAAAGTACACATTTGTAACAGCTAATAATGATGGTGAAAAGACCTATGGAGAGATGTCAGGAACGCTCTACAAGTATACAGTGCAGCCTGGGTATGCAGCTAATATAGTAATTGATAGAATGTATGGTATTGCAAATGCATTTTTAGATCCGATGATGTTCCAACTTGCAGTAGAGACTTGTGGGATGAAAACGGAATGAATTATACCTATTTTAATACAGGAGATAAAGCAAAGACAATTTATCTTATTGTATATGCAGGTACAGCAGATTATTATTCAGATCACATAACACTTGTTGTTCAAAAGGCTGGAATGTGGGAGAATGCATGTGTTGATGGAAATTATGTGGTAGAGGTTGGTGCGGACAAAACTATAGATTTGAACGCACTTGTAGATAAGGGATTTATTATCTCCAATTTAGTATCCGTTACTTCTAATGGTACCTATGATGCCGCCACACAAAAGATTACTGTTGACGACATAGATAACGTAGTGAAATATGTGTACTATGAGAACAAAATTAATCTTGAACTTCAATTTGTTCCGTATCAAAAGGATGATGAGGAGTTAGAGGAAACTCCAACTGTTAAGGTGGAGGAAGAGAAAAAACAAGATACTGTTAATGGTGGAGAAACAACAGTATCATTAAAGGTAACAGTTGATGGCGAAATTATAGGAAAGGTTGATGAAACTGTTATTACTCCGGAGGATACAGATGCAACAATAAAGGTAACTGAAAATAAAGATGTAACAGGTAGTGTGGTAGAAGATGTAGCTATAGAAGTAGAGCAAAAGGTTGTATCAAATGATGCATTAACCAAGAGCTTGGCTGTTGTATCTAATAAGAATAAGGAATATGAGAATTCTAGTGATAATAAGGATGTTAAGATAACAAGTGTTGTTGCTACATTCTCTGATGACAGTGTTGATGCAAATACTGTTATTGATAAAGCTGTAATTGAACAGTTAAAGAAATTAGATGTGTCTTTGGAGATAAGCAAGACAAATAATACAGGCGAAGTAGAATATAAGTGGAATTTTGATAAGGATTCTATAGATAATGCTACTGCAGTTGATACAAAGATTACTATTCATAATGATGTAGGCACCAACAATAATTCCTATAAGGATAAAGAAAAGTTGGATAAGCTTATAACAACACCAGAGGCGAAATCAACAGTTCTTGCATTTAATCACAACGGAAATCTTCCAGGAGAGACAACAGTAACTGTTAATCTTGGAGATGAATATGCTGAGAATACAGACATTTATTATTATCACTTTGATAAGGATAATAATAAGCTGGATTATGTTGGAAAGTCAAAGGTGGGCAAAAATGGTATGTTACCAGTGGTAATCAGTCATTGTTCTGATTACGTTTTGACTGATAAATTTGTTGAAACAAAGACAGAGGATACAGAACCGGAGGATACAAAACCGGAGGATACAAAGCCAACAGAGCCTGTTGAACCAGAAAAAACTGTATCAGTTGATGTGAAATACCATACACACATTCAGAACTACGGTGACTCTCAGGGTACAAAGAAGAATGGTGAAATGGCAGGTACTAAGGGAGAGTCTAAGAGGCTTGAGAGTATTTGGGTAGAAATTGATGGTAATGAGAATCTTGGTATTCAGTATACTACACACTGCCAGGGATATGGTTGGATGCCATGGTCAGCAGATGGTGAGGTGAATGGGACATCAGGAGAATCGAAGCGTCTTGAGGCTATTATGATTCAGCTTACAGGTGAAGATGCAGATAAGTATGATGTATATTATAGAGTACATGCTCAGAATTATGGCTGGCTTGGATGGGCCAAGAATGGTGAGCCATCAGGAACATCAGGCGAGTCCAAGAGGCTTGAGGGAATTCAGATAGTAGTTGTACCAAAGGGAGAAAGCTTTAATAAGAATATGGAAGGCTATGAATCAGCAACTGAAGAACCATACAAATCAAGTGGCGGTTCATCACCTGTCCTTGGACAAGATTCTACAGATGGAGATAAGCCTGTAGTGCCTGGAGCAGATGAGCCATTTGTTATCTACCAGACTCACGTACAGACCTATGGATGGCAGCAGTGGAAGATTAATGGAGATATTTCAGGTACAACAGGAGAGTCTAAGAGACTTGAGGGTATTAACATTAAGGTTTCTAATATGCCATACGATGGAGATATAGTTTATACAACTCACGTTCAAAACTATGGTTGGCAGGGAGAATTAGACGATCAGACATCATGGAAGAAGAACGGAGAGATGAGTGGAACAAGTGGAGAGTCTAAGAGACTTGAAGCTATATGCATTAACCTTACTGGTGAGATGGCAGAGCATTACGATATCTACTATAGAGTGCATGCACAGAACTATGGTTGGCTTGGCTGGGCTAAGAATGGCGATAAGTCAGGAACAGCTGGTCAATCAAAGAGATTAGAGGGGATTCAGATTGTACTTGTACCAAAGGATGGCGAAGCACCAGGTCTTTCATACAAGGGAATCACAACTGATGTGGATGATGCTTTTATAGAGAAATAATTACTGACTAATAGATTATTTATTCAAAATTTAATTAAAGGTACCGGAGGATATAATCTCCGGTACCTTTTGTGTTAACAATAAGTCGAGTGACTTCATTCTTGTATGATAATTCAGTTGGCGAATGTATATCACAGGGCATGCTTTGCAGGTATCATGAATGCTAATCCTATGAAAATAGTTTTAAAATATCGCCTAATATAGTTTATTTCCATAACAAAAAGGATTATAATAAGTAAGCTAGATATTATTACATAAGAAGAGAGGTATAGAGATATGTCTTACGGTGATATAATGGTGGCGTTAATATACGCCATGCAGATGATGATATGTGTTTTATTTGCACTTCCCTATAAGAGAAGCAAAAAACACATTTTTTTATTGGCTGTAGTTACCATAATAGAGTATTATTTTGTGAAGCTTCCTACCTTACATATTGAGATATATTGGTTAGCTTATGTAATCGAATTCTTGGGTACACTGTTAGTTTTGGCACTTTTTAACAGTGGAAATATATGGAGAAATTTTTTGATATCCTGGTTCAATTTTCAGTGTGCTAATCTATTAATCGTAATCGATGGAGCAGTTGCAAGCTATTTCATAGACATAGATTCAATCGTAATCTTTGGCGCAACAGGAGACAATGATAAATATGTGTTTTTTGAGATACTATTGATGCTATGTAATTCCTTGATTGCATTAGTTGTATCAAGAAAAATATTTAAATTCAAATATAACAATGATGGGAAAATATATAAGTATTTGGTTGCTATAATAGTAATCTTAGGCACCATTATGGGTCTTAAAAGAAGCTATATGATTGTGGAAGTTAGAGAAGGGCTAGCTATTGATATATACAAGATTTATATCACCTCTATCATTATCATAGTTGTTTTGATGTACGTAGTGGGATACATATATAATTTTGCGGAGAATAGAAGACTTCTAAAAGAAAGAGAAGCTTTAAAAAGTATTATAGAGAATAATTATGTTCAATACAAAACCGCCATAGAGAATAATAAGAGATTAGAAAATGTGAAAAATGATTTACAACAGGAAATCAATGAAGGACATATGGAAGATATAGGAGAGGTGTTTGGTATTGATGCATCTACGCGAACATTATCAGGTAATCTTACAATAGATACATTGGTGTCTGGCTATTATAAGGAAGCTAAAGATAATGATATAACACTGGAAATGTGTATTGAACCTGTAAAAAATGATGTGGATAGAGATATGAAGCTTGCCACAATTATTGATGAGCTTATGCAGCACGCTATTACTGTGTGTAAGAGATGTGAGAAGCCAAGATGGATATATTTTAGAATTAGTCAGGATATGAATAGTATAATTCTGAAGCTTGAATATATGAAACCGGAAGGATATAAACTGAAAGCCAAAATACTTAAGCTTACGCATAGTCTTGTGATTATGGATAAGGGGGCTATGCATATAGATAATAAAGAGAATGAGACAGGAGTTGGCATTTTGCTACCATAGGATTAGATTATTTACGTGAACTCATAAACACATCAAACTACACCTGACCGTGGTAAATAATCCTCTCTGTTACTACAAAAATGCATAAAATCGCCTCAAAAACGCAATATATATCCACATAAATGCATAATTGTATTATAATAAAGCCTGGGTAGCTTTGGTTGTAAAAACACAGAGCTATTATAGTAATGAACTGATAATTATAATTTATTACGGAGGATAAAACCATGAGATTAATAATATGTGATGATGATATAAAAGACGCAAAGAACGCAGAAGACATATTAAACACCTTGTCTGTATTAAAGGATTATGAAATAAAAATCCAATCTCCACAGGATGTAAATTTAGCGGTTGATGAGGATTTACTTAAATGTGATATTTTGGTTATGGACATACAGTATGAAGGTGAAAGCTTTGATGGTATAGAGCTTACTAAGAAAATTAATGAAAAGCTTCCTACCTGTCAAATAATTTATTTGAGTAATATCTTAGATTTTGCACCAATGGTATATGATACAAACCATTGTTATTTTGTACTGAAGGAGAATATGGATATTATGCTTCCAAGGGCAATAGCTAAGGCGGTTGAAAGCTATAATACTATGAGCAATGATATCATAGAATTCCTTAGTAATGGTCATAAGGTTTACACCTCACAAAGCGAGATAATGTATATTGAAAGAGATGACAGAGTACTTAATATTCATACCTTGAAGAAAACCTATCAGTGCTATACATCTCTAAAAAAGATTGAAAGCAAGCTAGGAAGCGCGTTTGCAAGATGCCACGGTGGGTTTATAGTGAATTTAGCTTATGTATCAGGTATAGATGGAACACAACTATATTTAAAGGATGGAACTAAAATACCCATAGGCATGCGTTTTTTCGAGGACTTTAAACTGAAATATTTAAAATATTATTCTGACAGAATGTAGCATTACTATAATTATACAAAAGAGAGGATGTTAAGATATATGCTATCATACTACATCGTTGATATTGGTTATGCAGCAAATATGTTTTTTATACTTACAGTGCTCTTGGCATATAAGAGAAGTCGTAAAACTCTGCCATTAGCTTTTGTAGTAAGCCTGGCAATGTACATAATTTTAGATTTTATATGTTTAACAGAAATACCGGGGATACCAATGCAGGTAAGCTTTGTAATAGCAGGCTTTTTTGAAATGTTTGCTACTTTCGGAATATTGTGTCTCTTTACCAAAGGACATATATGGCGAAATTACACATTCTTAATATTGGGTTATGTTCTTATTAATGCGGTGACAAGCCTACTGATATCATTTAGTGATCGTTTACAGGAGGTTTTTGCAGCGTATTTGGTTAATGGTGATGTACCAATGGATATAGCTGTGATTTTTGCTTTGATTAGTGCTGTAAGTGGGTTCTTAGTAACGTTTATAATGTCCCGATTTATAAAAAAGGAGTACAACGGTAATGGAAGGATTTATATGATTTTTTCATTGTTGTACGCATTGGTTGGAAGTGTACAGGTATTATTTAAAACAAGTACAGTTCAGGAAAACATTGAAAGTAATAGTGCTGGAAATGTTACTAAAATGGTGTTTGTAGTTATATGTGTAAGTACATTTTATGTTTTTGGCTTGCTGTACTACAGATATGAGAAAAAGGCTCTTGCCAGTGAGAATGAACGACTTGCAAGATATATTCAAAGCAATGATGCCAGATATCAAAAGCTGGTTGAGGACAATAAGAAGCTTACGGCAGTGAAAACAGATATCATGGGTTATGCAAAGGATTTAGAAGGTCATAACAAACAAGTATATAAAGATGAACTCAAAAACCTTGCTAAAGATGTATTGGGTCCTGCCCTTACAGGTAATATAGTAATAGATGCGCTGATAAAGGAAAGCTTTGATAAGGCTAAGACGGCTGGAATAAGATATGAGCTTGTTCCAGGAAATGTATCCTTTGGAGAAGATAAACTTTTGAATTATGCAACAATATTAGAGAACCTTCTGATAGTAGCAAAGGAATGTGCACAAGGGGCAAAGGATAAGTGGGTATATCTGTCATTCAGACAGAATGGTGAGATGATATTAATGAAGACGGAATTCTCTAAGGAGAAGAAAGAAAAGCTGGCTTTGGCTACAAATGTGTTACAGAAACAAACAGATAATATGCAAAGGTTAAAGCTTATTAAATCTTTATCAGAAGTTATGTGTGGTACAGTGAATATTACAAGCAATGATGAGGAAGGAAGTATAGGTGTATTGCTAAATAATTCCTAAACTGTGAAGATAATAAAATATATTTAGAAGCTGATTAGATTTAATATCTAGATTAATAGGAGACATGCAGAAGATGGACATAGGTAATATAATTATAATTATTGTTTTGGTATTAGTCATTGTGTCTCAATTCGTACAGATGAAGAGAACGAAGGAGATTAATGAGAGACTAAAGAAGATAGTCAGTCATAGCAACGAGCAATATCAGGATGTGGTTGAGATAAATAAGAATCTGAAGCATATCAGACACGATATCAACAAACAGAAGGCCATAGCTCGTGAGATAGAGGAAGGAAAACCTGTAGAGTCAAAGACAGGTGTAGAGGTGATAGATAGAATTCTTCATTTCAAAGGATATGAGATGCTTGAAAAAGGCATTAGATTTAGTGTAGAAACAATAAGTGTAACGGATTTAAATATTGGTCAGGGAGCATTAATTAGTATATTAACCAATATATTTGATAATGCAATCGAGGCTTGCGAGGGATTAAATAATCCATGGATTAGTTGTGTTGTGATTGCGGATAATGAATATAGCTTGCATATGAAGGTGGAAAACTCTAAGAGCAATCAAATAAAACTAAATCCTAATTATATTGAAACAACTAAGCAGGATAAAGAACTGCACGGATATGGTGTGGAAATTATTAGAGAATTAATCGAGAAAAATAAAGGAAAGCTAACTATAGAAGATAAGGGAGATGTATTCTCCCTAGAATTCATGCTTTAAAAATTCTTTATTTACCCGTCGAACCCACCGACGAGCCATTTATGGCGAGGAACCGTGGAATCATAGGATTTATAGAGTGTTTCGAGAAGCGGGAGATGGGGTGAGACGGAAAAAGAAAAGGGTCCAGTGGACCCTTTTCCCGTCGAACCGACCGACGAGCCATTTATGGCGAGGAGACGTGGAACCATAGGATTTATAGAGTGTTCCGAGAAGCGGGAGATGGGGTGAGACGGAAAAAGAAAAGGGTCCAGTGGACCCTTTTCCCGTCGAACCGACCGACGAGCCATTTATGGCGAGGAGACCTTGAAACCATGGGTTTCAAGAGGCTCCTCGTCATAAACAAAAAAATCAGGTCTTTATGACCTGATTTTTTGTTTCATGCATGCGGGAGATGGGACTTGAACCCACACGACGTTACCATCACTAGATCCTTAGTCTAGCCTGTCTGCCAATTCCAGCACTCCCGCATTTATCGTTTCACTTACGCTCAACGCAAGTAATATAATATCACTCACATAGAATATTGTCAACAGTTTTTTTGAAAAATTTATTAGCATTATTTTTGAGCTATAATATGAACTAAATCATAATAATACATAGTATATAATAATATTTTAGAGATATTTTTGAAAAAAGTTTAGTATTATTACACGCAATATGATAAAATTATTGTGTGTGTAATTCTAATATAGAAAGGTTATGATAAAAGTGCCAAGGATAAAAGATAATCCCAATATAAATGAATACATTAATGATAAGGAATACATAGCTAACAAGTATGTTATTAAGAGCTTTGTCATAACTGCGTATATCTATACAGTGGTTTTGGTACTTAATTTGCTCGGAATATTCACTGTAAACCAAAAGGTTATGGTTAGTGGTTATGTGCTGAGTTTTGCAATATATGTGATAATGTTATTAGTTCTTAAAAGGTTGTCCCTTGATGATGAAAAGACTAAGTACTTTATTTTGTTTGTTATAGTGCTCATATTCACCATCATAGAGGTGTCTTTGACCTACCATGCAGTGCTTATATCTTTGCTGCCGTTTTTGTATGCGTCCATATATTCATCTAAAAAGGTGCTTAATTACGTATATATTCTTACTGTAATCAGTACATTTTTTGTAGTTTATGTAGGTTATTATTTTGGACTTTGTGACGCCAATATGACCTTGCTTACAACAGACAGACTTCAGGATTATGTGGTGAATGGACAATTTACTCAGACTCAGGTTAATGAGAATCCTATGTTTACGTTGTTTTTATTCTTTGTGTTACCAAGATGTCTTGTGTATATAGCTTACGTATTTATCTGTAACAATATATTCACCATAGTAAGTGAGAGTATAGAGCGTGCTAAGCTGGCTGATGAGCTAGCTAAGGCAAAGGATGAAGCTGATAAGGCAAATCAGGCAAAGACTAGATTCCTTGCTAGAATGTCTCATGAGATTAGAACACCAATTAATGCAGTAATTGGCATGAACGAGATGATTATTAGGGAAAGCGAGGAGGAGAATATTAAGAAGTATGCTTCAGATGTTAAGGACTCCTCAAATGTACTCCTTAATATAATCAATGAAATATTAGATGCATCTAAGATTGAGTCGGGTATGATGGAACTGGCACCTGCCAGATATAAGCTGGATAGCTTTCTTAATGATTTGTATAACATGATTAATCTAAGAGCAGCTAATAAGGGACTTGAACTTGAATTTTACATTGATCCTAAGCTGCCTAGTGAATATTTTGGAGATGATAGATGTATTAGACAGGTGCTTACCAATTTGCTTACTAATGCAGTAAAATATACTAACGAAGGTAAGGTTACACTTTCTTTAAGTGGAACTGTTCAGGGTGATACGGCTACACTTCGTTATGTGGTTAAGGATACAGGAATTGGTTTTAAACCTGAGGATATAGAGAATATATACGGGGAATTTAAGAGATTTGACCTTTCTAGGAACAGAAACGTAGAAGGTTCAGGCCTTGGAATGAACATAGTACAGTCATTTCTTAAGCTGATGGGAAGTGAGCTTAAGATAGAAAGTGAGTACGAAAAGGGAAGTGAATTTTCCTTTGTTATTGAACAAGAAATTACTAATGCTGAGCCTATAGGTGACTATAAGAAAAATATAGAGAAAATGGCTGCTAAGGAGGCAGATAGTATTAAGTTTATAGCACCAACGGCTAAGATTTTGGTGGTTGATGATAATATTATGAATTTAAAGGTATTCTCAAAGCTCATTAGTCATGTGGAGGCAGGAATAACTGAGGTAGACAGTGGTAAGAAATGCTTGGAGCTTCTAAAAGATAATCACTATGATATTATCTTCCTTGACCATATGATGCCGGAGATGGATGGTATAGAAACGCTTCATCATATTAAGGATGAAAAGCTTGCTGTAGGAACACCTATTATAATGCTTACAGCTAATGCTATAGCCGGAGATAGAGAGATGTATCTTGAGGAAGGCTTTGACGATTTTATATCAAAGCCTGTTATGCCTAAGGCTTTAGATGAGATGCTGATAGAATATTTAAAGGATAAGGTAATATATCAGTAAAATGAGATAGAAATCTCGCTATTTGTAAATAAGATTGTCTAGCTAGCCAGAACAGTCAGGAAAGGAAAATAAAATGATACATAACGTATATGATATGACAGTAGAGGGTAGCGTGGGAAATCCCACACTTACCACATACATAATAGATGAATCGCCTGCGCTTATGAACAATGACAGACCTATAGTAATTATCTGTCCGGGCGGTGGATATAACCATGTTTCAGATAGAGAAGGAGAGCTTGTGGCTATGCAATTTTTGGCTGCAGGTATCCATGCAGCTGTTCTTAGATATTCCGTGGAGCCAGCAAGATATCCAACTCAGTTAAAGGAGCTTGCTAAGGCAGTTGCATTAATCAGAAGTCATGCTAAGGAATGGCGTATATTACCCGATAAGCTTATGATTCAAGGTTCTTCTGCAGGTGGTCATTTAGCTGCATCCTATGGATGCTTTTGGGGAGAAGATGTTATTAAAGCAGAGGAAATAATGCCTGAGATAGAAGACGTGTCTACTGAGGAGATAGCTATTGACAGAGAATTGCTAAGACCTAACGGGTTGATTCTAAGCTATCCGGTAATAACCTCAGGTGAATATGCACACCATGGTTCATTTCATGCATTGCTAGGAGACAAATACCATGAGTTAAAGGACAAGCTGTCCTTGGAAATGCAGGTGAATGCTGATACACCTAAGACATTCCTATGGCATACATTTGAGGATGAAACTGTACCGGTAGAGAACACTATGTCTTTTATCAAAGCACTTAAGGATAATAATATTCAGTTTGAGTGCCATATATATCCTAGAGGTATTCACGGGTTGTCGTTGGCTAATGAACTAACACTTGGATTAAGTGGCAGTGAGCTACAGCCGGATGTAACTAATTGGATTAAGTTAGCTATAACATTTGCTAGGAATTTATAGATACAAGGGTGGGACTAATTCTGAATGAGTATGTTGTTAAATTTATCGAGAAGAGGTTCTGTTAGATATGTTAGATTAGAATAGTAGTTAGTTTTGAGTTAAATTTGTGTTAAATACATGTAAAATTTATGTAAAAATCATCTTGCCACTTTCTGCCAAATAATATACTATATTGTAGCGGGGGTTTATATCACCCGCTACAATTTTATTTTACGAAGAGGATTAAAGTATGGATACGATTTTGATGATTATTAAGCTTCTCGGTGGTCTTGCCATGTTCTTATATGGTATGGAGATTATGGGAGATGGCTTGAAACAGGGATCGGGAAATACCCTGAAGAATGTATTAGGTAAGCTCACTCAGAATGCTTTGCTTGGAGTTATAACAGGTGCTCTTGTAACCGCTGTTATTCAAAGCTCCACAGCAACCATAGTGCTTACAGTTGGTTTGATCGGAGCAGGAATTCTTAATCTTAAGCAGGCGGTTAGTATTGTGCTTGGTGCTAATATAGGTACCACAGTTACCGCTCAGATTATTCGATTGATGGATATTGATTCATCAGGTAGCTCTATACTTACTTTTTTTAAGCCTGATACATTAGCACCTATAGCTCTTATTATAGGTATAATATGTGTTATGTTCATCAAGAAGGAAGCTAGCAAGAATATTGGTATGATAGCACTTGGATTTGGTATTCTCTTTATGGGACTTCTAGGTATGACAGATGCAGTTGAGCCACTTTCAAGCTCACAGCAGTTTGCAGACGTTCTTGGAAAGTTCTCAAATATGCCATTACTTGGTATTATCACAGGTCTTGTGCTTACAGTCATAGTGCAGAGCTCATCAGCTATGGTTGGTATACTTCAGGCACTTTCGTCAACAGGTGCTATGACCTTTGAACTTGTGTATCCAATTATTATGGGTATAAACCTTGGTACCTGCGTAACTACAGCTTTAGTATGCTCCATAGGATCATCTAAGGATGCAAAGCGTACAGGTATCGTACATATCGTTTTTAATACTATAGGAACCATATTATTCATGATTGCTATGACAATCCTTAGAAATGTGGGCTTTATGCCTGATATGTGGGAGGGTGTGGTAGATAGTGGAAGCATTGCTAATTTCCAGACCATATTTAATCTTGTAACAGCTATAGTATTACTTCCATTTACTGGACTTCTTGTTAAGATTGCCTGTGCAATAGTTTCAGATGATGAACCAGAACCTGAGATTGAGTATCCGGAGCTTGCAGCCCTTGATTCAAAGCTTATGATGACACCGGCCCTTGCTCTTTCAGCAGTTGATAAATTCGCTATTAATATGGCTAAGATAGCACAGGAGAACATAACACTCAGCTTGAATCAGTTCAAGGAGTATGACCCTGAGGTATCTAAGCAGATTAATATATCAGAGGATAAGCTTGACTGTTTTACTGACAAATCTGATAACTACCTAATAGAGCTTTCAAATCATATAGTGAATAACAGTGATAAGCGTCAGCACAGTATGCTAATGCAGTGTATTCGTGACATCGAGCGAATAGGTGATTATGCCACAAACTTCGATGAGCTTGCTAAGAAGAAGGCTGATACGGATGTTAAGTTTTCTAAGAATGCTAAGAAGGAATTTGCCATACTTACAGATGCTATCAATGAGATAATAAGACTTACCATAGAGGCTATGAGTGATGAGAATGATTATGTAGCAAGACGTATCGAGCCACTTGAGGAGGTTATCGATGATATGGTTCTCCTTCTTAAGAACCGTCATACAGACCGTCTATGTAAGGGCGTTTGCTCTATAAACGGTGGACTTATCTTCATGGATATTCTTACATACCTTGAGCGTGCAGCTGATCAGTGTTCAACAATTGCTATGCTCATACTTGGTAAGAATGATGAGGAGATTGCTCAGAATCATCACCTTTATATTCAGGAGCTTCATGCATCTGCAGAGCAGTCATATCTTGCAGAACATGAGAATCGTAAGGCACAGTATTTTACACCACTTAAGAATTTAAAATAATAAAAATTATGTTCATATATCCCCATTTTGTAGTATAATATGCAAAGTGGGGATTTTTTTGTGTAAACAATGAGCTGGATCGATTCGTGTATGTATTCATATGTGTATGTTAATCAATTTGGCGTAGGTCCATGCTAATAACATAATGAAAGACTAACTATTAAAAGTCAAGTCTTAAAATGATATTTTTTGAATAAAGTACAGAAATGTATTTTAGATATATTTTGAACTCAGTTGGAGTTCTTTGAACCTTGAAA
Organism: Lachnospiraceae bacterium; assembly: GCA_017625335.1. GTDB lineage: Bacteria > Bacillota > Clostridia > Lachnospirales > Lachnospiraceae > Coprococcus_C. The sequence continues at coordinate 30 of JAGALE010000328.1, read as the reverse complement.
ACTGCATGACAAAAAGAGCATCGTGATAGG
>JAGALE010000327.1 GCA_017625335.1 Lachnospiraceae bacterium | reverse complement strand
AAGCAAGACTTCCTATAACTACTAAAACTATTCCAACTAATTTGCTACAGAAAGCAAAGGCATATATAGCTCATTTCCCCTCTCATCAAAGATATTTACTATATTTCCAACTCCATTTTTATCATCTAATACTATGTACCTCTCAAACACCCGCTCTTCAACCAGTTTTCTGAGCACCGGCCTGGTTCGTATATCATCTACAGAAGCACCATGTATGGTAGCAAATATACTACAACCTGAATTAATAACATAGCTTATAGCCTCAACATCCTCTCTACTACCTATCTCGTCAACAGCTATAACCTTAGGACTCATGCTTCTAAGCAGCATAAGCATTCCCTCTGACTTAGGACAAGCATCTAACACATCCGTTCTTAATCCTAATTCATTCTGCGGAACGCCCATATGACAAGCAGCAAGCTCTGAACGTTCATCTACCACACCTACATTTACTCCTTTAAGATATGTTGTCCCTGTGGACAAAAGCCTAACCACATCCCTAAGAAGGGTTGTCTTACCACAGCCTGGTGGTGATACAATCAAGGAGCTTAATACCCTCCCCTTATCTATAACATATGGCAATAGCTTTAAACCGCACCCCTTCACCTCATGGGCAACTCGAATATTTAAAAACGAAATATGCTTCACAGTCTTAATTCTCCCATCTTCCATAACAACCTGTCCTGTAAATCCAACTCTGTGACCTCCCTTTACAGTGATATAGCCTTGTTTAATCTCCTGTTCATAAGCATAAAGAGAATAATTTGACACTAAGTCAAGTGTTGCTCTTATATCCTCAGCCCTAACAATATACTCCGAGTCAGTATTATTACTAAGTATGTATTCCCCGTGAGTATATAGCATCATTACCGGCTGATTAATTCTAAGCCTAACCTCTAGCAGATTACTTTCATCTATATTTTGATTAGCAAAAATATATCTTATAGCAGGAGACAAAAATCCCCTTATCCCAAAGCTCATATGATTCACCTCTTAAATATATATATGCCAATATAAAATATATATGCTTTAAAAATGCTTATTACCCAGATATCATATATTTATTAATTCAAACAATATCAAAAAATATATATCAAAATATAAATATCAAAAACACTATCGAATTATAAACAGATACAACATCACTAAACTATAGTCATTCAAACATCATCTTAAACGGACATTTTATACATCATCAAATTTTCAGTCATTAAAACACCATAAAATTGCAACATCTAAAAACACTATTAAATTACAGATATGTAAAAAAATAGTTGAAAATTAGGACTAGTTATATTACAATATTTTATATGCGATTTTAAGGAGGATTATTATGGTTTCAGCAGGCGATTTTAGAAATGGTGTTACTATCGAATTAGAGGGTAACGTATATCAGATTATTGAATTCCAGCATGTAAAGCCTGGTAAGGGCGCTGCTTTCGTTAGAACAAAGCTTAAGAATATCAAGTCAGGCGGTGTAGTTGAGAAGACTTTCCGTCCAACTGAGAAGTGTCCAAAGGCTCATATCGATAGAAAGGAAATGCAGTACTTATATTCAGATGGTGAGTTATTCAACTTCATGGATATGGAGACTTACGAGCAGATAGCTCTTAACGCTGATGTTATCGGCGATGCATTAAAGTTCGTTAAGGAAAACGAGATGTGTAAGATTGCTTCACACAACGGTCAGGTTTTCGCAGTAGAGCCACCACTCTTCGTTGAGCTTGAGATCACTGAGTGTGAGCCAGGTGTTAAGGGTGATACAGCTACTGGTGCTACAAAGCCATGTACAGTTGAGACAGGTGCAACTCTTAACGTACCACTCTTCGTTAACCAGGGCGATACAATCAAGATTGACACAAGAACAGGTGAGTACCTCTCAAGAGTGTAACTACCCTGAGACATGCAGAATAATAAAAAAAGATACAGTTGAGCTTGCTCATGACTGTATCTTTTTTTATTATTCTATATGGCGAAGCCATATACCGACTCGTAGCGTAGCGAAGAGGAGGTAACATGTCTCAGGGTAGTTACACTCGTATATCCCAACCCATATACCGACTCGTAGCGTAGCGAAGAGGAGGTAACATGTCTCTGGGTTGCTACATCAAAATCAACACCTTAGGCGAATCCGCAAGATTCTCATATCCATCCTCTGTCACAACAATCAAATCCTCTATTCTTACTCCAAACTCCCCTGGGAGATATATTCCAGGCTCTACAGAAAGCACCATTCCAGGCACAAGCACTTCATCACAGGTTCTAGAAAACCTAGGCTCCTCATGAATAAATAGACCAACTCCATGACCTAAACCATGTCCAAAACAATCACCATATCCTGCAGCGGCTATATAATCTCTAGCTATTTTATCTATATCACTGCATACCACCCCTGGCTTTATGGCTTTAAGAGCCTCCTTCTGTGCAGCTAAAACTGTGGTATACACCTCTAACTGCTTCTCTGTAAGCTCATCTCCCATATAAACAGTTCTAGTCATATCAGAGCAATATCCCTTGTATACACATCCAAAATCCATGGTAACAAAATCACCATCTTCTATAACCTTATCAGTAGGAACCGCATGTGGCATAGATGAATTCTTACCAGATGCCACAATGGTATCAAAGCTAAGACCATCTGCACCAAGAGACTTCATGGCAACCTCAAGCTCAAGCGCAACCTGCTTTTCGGTCATTCCAACCTCCATAAAGTTGATAATATGATTAAAGGCCTCATCACCTATAGCTTCAGCCTTAGCTATAAGCTCTATCTCTTCAGCTGATTTAATCATTCTTAGCTTATTGACCGATTCTTCAAGATGTACAAGATTAACCTTACTATTATCAAATACATCTGCTAAAGCTCTATATTGACTATAAGATATTGCTTGATCCTCAAATCCTATATTAAGCTCAACATTAGATTCACATTCTCCATGTTCCATACTATACTTTTCCTCAACTAGGCGCTTTACTGTCTTGGAATATCCATCCATACCTATATCAATAATAAAATACTCTCTAGCCTCACTTGCAGCCTGCTCTGTGTATCTAGAATCGGTTAAAATATATCTATCCTGACCTAATACAAGCAACATACCTGTATGTCCCTTGTATCCGGATAAATAATCAATATTATAACCATCTGTCAGAATAACACCGTCAAGAGTTTTATCAACTATTATATTCTGTAAGTTGTCAAATCTTTTATTCATAACTAATCCACCTATAACTTTAATATAATTTTGGTGATTTTGTGTAACATCTACAATGAAATCACTTTAATATAATTATTTCAATTTAATCATTAAAATTATTTCACTAGAAATAAATCACTAGAATTTATTCACTACAATTTATTCACTACAATTTATTCACTACAATTTATTCACTAGAAATAAATGTAACATACAATTT
>JAGALE010000326.1 GCA_017625335.1 Lachnospiraceae bacterium | reverse complement strand
TTTAATGCTAATAGAGATGTTTGACTTGCTATTTGTGCTATCATATCAGCAGCTTTATTTATTCCATCTATTGCTCTAGCTGATTCGTTAATTCCACCCACTACTTCATCTGATATATTAATAGTATTCTCATTTGCTTTAAGCAAATCCTCTAACTGTTTTGTAGCCTCAGTACTTTCCTTCTTTACATCTAATGAATAAATATTAGCACTAGATGCCAATTCGGATATCATACTAATATTCTCACCCATTTCACCCATTACAGATGCTGTATGTTGAACGCTTTCAGCCATTTCCATTGACCCCTTAGCTAATTCATCCATAGCCATGGATACATCATTAGTTGCTTCATTACATACACTTATGTCAGAATTAATTTTATCTACAGAGTCATTTAATTGAATTGAATCAGTTCTAACATTATTAACCACGCTCCTAAGTTTCTCTTGGATTGTTTTACTACCTTCTATCAATACATCTATTTCTTGTATGGTACTATTAACGTTTGTATCAGAATTTAAGTTTCCATTAGCTATGCTATTAGTTAATTCTATAGCTCCATTTATTACTTTTCTTAACTTTATTGCTATCGCTAATATCAATATTGCTATTGGTATAGCCACACCTAGAGATGTTAATAATGTAAGTATCATGTGATGATTTATTTCATCAATGACTATGTGCTCTGTTTCACCTGCAAATGCCATACCTATTATATTTCCATCTACATCACACAATGGTGTATAGTATACATAATATTCTTTGCCAAGTATTTCTACTCCATGTTGATGATAATCATCCCCATTCATTACTATATCATATATCTCTTTACTTGCTTGTGTTCCTTCAGCTCTTGTACCATCTGTATTTTTTACAGATGTAATAAATCTTGTATCTTGATTAAATACTGTCATTACAATGTTTTGGTCACTTAAACTGTCTACATACTTATAATCTTTTGGAATATCTTCCAATGACCCATATTCATGTATCATTTCCTCATAGTATGCTTTTAGGCCTTGAGATGCTGCTTTTAACCTTAAATTAACACTATCTTGAAGTGTTTTCTGATTATTTAACGTTATAAATACACTTGTAATCATAATTGATAATATTAATGGCATCATCCCTATCACCATTAATGTTGTCAGTAGTTTTAACTTATGTCTTTTCTTCATGTCTATTGCTCTCCTCATTTTATTATAAAATTTACTAAATCTTAATCAACATTAAGATTATGTATAAAATGTGGATTCAATTAAAATGTGTTTTGCTCATTACCATTGCTATCTGTATACTAAGTAAATTAAAATAGCTACACTTGTAATTATAAGTATAGCTATTTCTATCTGTGTATTTAATTCCCAACTTGTATGAATACTCTCTTTTTTCCCCACTTTATTTCATGAAAATCAACTGTATCAAGTGTTTTCACTAAGTCTGGCTTATTTTTTCTTACCTCATTTACTGATTTTACTATATCACATTCAATCAATATTTTAGGTAGAAATCTTTCTTCTGTGAATAAGGTCTGTTTCATATCGTTATTAGTCCACTCCTCTGGGCTATTTGAAAACATTAGCCATGGTTCACATACTGGAGTTCCTACTACCACATTTTGAATCATTGTTATTTACCTTCTTTCTTAATGTTTATCTATTAATTTCCAGTGGTATCCTTTATAAGGTTTACCTGATTTAGCTGCTTGACTTATTCTATTTGCTACAGTGTCACTATCAGATTTATATACTACTTTAGCTGCGTCTCTCAATGTATTGAATGTTAGACTAAGTTCTATACAATGTATTAGCTTATTAGCTGTATCTCTTTTAGTTTTTTGTTTAATTCCACAATCACTTAGCCAGTAATATATTGTAGATTTTGTTCTATCATATTTTTTGGCTATTTCTTCTATTGTTAGCATCTCTAAATCTATCATTAATTGCTCTTTCGATGGTTTTGGTGATTTACCTTTTATTTTTACGTTGTAACAACTACTACATAAATTATCACTAAATACTCCCATTTTTCCACATTGTTTACATATTTTATCTTTATTATTTATTTTTTCAGTAACCTTATAATTTTTTAAGCTGAACCATATATTCTGTATACATGTACATTCTATTCCATCAATGTAATCCAACTTATCTATGGTTGAATTAAATTCTTTATTTTCATATATTACATCTTCTTTGTACTGCCATCTAAATCCACAGCATATACCTAATTTAATACAAGCTGCTCTTACAAAATAAAAGAAGTTTCCTTTTTCTCTACTAGTGTACCCATTTGATATTACAAAGTTATATGCTTCATTAATTGATTCAAATTCATGTACTCTCTCCCAATTCTTATTATAACATATTAATGCCCTCTTCTCACATCCATAAAATTTACTGTTAATAGGCTGAATTAAGTCTTGTACAAAATACCTAATCGTTGGTAATTTTATTTTGTACTTTATATTTATATCTATTATTGATACACCATTAATATAATCTTGTCTTATGTTTTTTATTATACTATCATATTTGTTTTGACCTGTTTTTCTTCCGCCTAACTGATTATTATATCCATTATAATATGTGTCATATTTTGCAATGTAGTATATTTCTTTTTCATCTAATTCTTCTGATTTACATTGTTCTAATACCCCATATTCAAATTTACTCAGGCCAAAAGTTTGCAATGCTCTGTCTATCTCTATACTTCCAACTAAATGTTGTTTTAATCTTTGTTCTAATGGTTGTACTGTCTGTCCTATATATGTTCTACCAGTTTCTTTATGTTTTATATAATAAATACATGCCATATTAATACATCTCCTTATTAAATAATATAGTAATATTTAATTTGAATGTTTAATATGATGTATTTATATATCTGATATAATATGTACAGCAGGCCTTATCAGAATTGAACTGATGACTTCGTTTTTGGAGAACGACATGTTACCACTACACCAAAGACCTATGTTTAAGTGCACCGCTCTGGACTTGAACCAGAAATGTTAGGTCTCCCCAACCACGATTTTACAGACCGCTGCGATACCAATTCCGCTCACCGACGCTTATTTTATGTAATTACATAAGTCGGTAGGGCAGTATTCGAAACTGCGAACGTTTAACGAACCGGGTTACAGCCGGCCTGCTTTGACCACTTGCATACCTACCGAAATATTTAAGTTAACTCATTTCCTTAACTCTATAATCATTATATACTATACAATAAATTTTGTCAACACTTTTTTATAAAAAGTTTTAATTTTTTTTCAACTGCTGAACTCAAATTTTGAACGCACTTTAATAAGCTATCAAATGCTTCACTTGCATGTAATAACTACATAATTTCAGTGTATTTAATTGTTTTTGTGGTTTCCACCACCAATAATCATAGTCACTTTCCATAAGTTACTGTCTCCTTACACTTATTTTAATACATATAAAAAGCGCCTGAAGTCAACCAAATGACCTCAGGTGCTTTACAATATGCACTAACTAGGTTTTATATGATTCACTTAACTAACTGATTGTTACCAATCTTTTATTCAATTGCACACAAATAAACTGATATGAATAATACCAGTAATAGTATGCATATGAATAAATGTTGCTAACTAAGTTCTTCATGTTTTTCTCCTATTAATTAATTTTAGTTATAATGCACTACCTTTATATTTAATGAATCTTCGTTTACAGTAAATGACATATTCATAATATCATCAACTATATTGATGTACCCATTATTTTGGACTGCATCTACTATTTTATTACCAAGCTCATTAGCTAAATCTATGGAGCTAAAAGATTTTCTTTTCTCTGTAAATCTAACTAAATTAGATGCTTTATTAAAGGTTGATACTGTTCCGTATGACCTTACTCCATTTGTTGCTTGAAATTCAAGTGCTAAATAATATTTCATATTTATCTATTCCTCCAACTTCAATATTTTAATTATGTTACTAATTGGAAGTTTTATGTTATAATGCAATTTATACACCGTTACCCATCTTATCAGCAGATAATAACAGTAATGTTGACACAGCTATGTAAACTGCGATAGCTGTGACTACTGCTACTGCGTCAGTTGCACTACAAGTCATAGTATTAATAATTTTTACTATGTGCTCTACTATAAAGTGTGTGTTGAACACAACAACACAGAATAATAGTAAAAATGAGTACAATGGTAATATCTCCTTAATATACTGCTTCAACATACAACCGCCTCCCATCACATACGCAATCCTATGTTTTACCTTAAAAATCTTTAAGAGCATCTCTTTCAATCTCACGTTCTCTTAAATCTCTTACTGTAGGTAATCCATAATGCTTGCTGTACTTACACATTTTACAACTGCAATGAATTTTACCTTTAGCATACTTACCATCTACCTTATACCAATAGCCAGGTTCAGGAGTTTCATACAATCTATGAGGTGAACCTCCGTAGATTGCTCTACAAATTCTTTTCTTACGTGCAATTGTTTTGTTACGTACATCTCTTCTGTAACTACGTGTTCTAAACATATTTAATTTCTCCTTGATAATTTATTTACTTGCCCTGCAAGAGTCATCAAGGAAGTTAACCTCTTACAGGATAAGTAGGTATTTAACCATACTTATTCCTCCTTCTTATAATTATGTGTATTTAAAAATTTCTTCTCTGCTAAACTTCTTTGTTTCATTTGCATGAATCACATTACCATAGATAAATACATCTCTACCTTTTGAGTTATGTACTATCAATGTCTTTATATTTTCTGACCATGAATATGGTGACATACCCATTATATCTACAAAATATCTAAAGTCTATATACTCTTTATCTTTATCATATACTCCATATATTATTGAATCTCTAAAATTTCCAACGTGCAGTTTAGGATTTAATATACCTGTATTACCATTAATATTAAATGCTAATTTACTTCCACTACCAATTGAAGTTACATCCATAAAGATACAATCATTGTATTTAGACGCTTCTTCTATTAATTTATTTTCATATTCAATTAACTTAGCTACCAATTCTTTCTTTCCGATTGCTAGTAACTCAATAACTGAATTGAATTGCTCTTTTTCTTGTGCTTTTAATCTAATTCTTTTTAGACTAGGTTCAATCTGTATTGCTTTACTTTTTAACTTTCTAGATAAGTATATACATAATTTGCAATACCAATTATATAACTCTGCTATTTCCGTTTTGCTGTTTGATAATGAAGTAATGCATATATTATCTGTTTGCATATATTTTTTACTACATCTGTATATACTATTTCTAGTGTGACATATTAAATCATCATTTATGTATTCTACACTTAATATATCAGATGTATGTGATATTCTAATGTTACTACCTAATCTAGGATGATTATCTACTATACCACTTAGTGCTATATATTCTCCAGCATAGTCATTCAATTTAAGTAATGACCAGTTTGTTAAATTTAAAATGTCACTCATTATTTCCTCCTGTAGAGGTGCATTACTACACCTCTACATCATCCTCTTCATAATGTCTTTTACTAATTTTAACTACATCCATGTGATTATTTTTGTGTTTTTGCCACTGTTTCTTTACTTTATAGGATGTTTTCCAGGATTTGTCATTACATCTCGCTTTATCATCCCAAAGTGGTAAATTTACAGCTCTATCCTTTGGTTTCCTAAACTCTTTGTATTCCACAATCTCAGCTTCTCTTTTTACACGTCCAAGTTTAGGTCTTCTATACCAAGTTCCACGATGATATGATTTATAGTTATGAATACCAGGTACTGCTTCCCTTCTGAATTCATACCTATTGCTTCTAGCATCAGCCTCTCTAGCTTTTGCTTTTCTCTCTTTGATAGTTGTGATTCTCTTGATTTCGAGTGTTATATCATTAACTGCCTTAATGTAATCTATATCATACATTTTATTATCACACACCTTACATATGTAGTATAAGTTATGATGTCTTGTATATACGTATTCTTTATTACTACAATATAATTTATGTACCTCTACAGTTTTTTTACATGATGTTTCACTCATATCACTGGATAAATTTGCTAATATAGGATTTACTCCGTATACTTCACTCTGTGCAATCCTGTGAATTAATCCTGACCAACTATAATATGTTGGTGTCCACTTATAGCTATTATCTGAATAGCTCCATCCAAGTGTGAACAAGATATAGTTTTTTGTTTTGTTGTTTTTAGACATTGCGATTATACCTCCTTAAATAAGTATTATCGCAGTTTGTCTAAGCGTTTACTCCCTCTCAATCCCATGTTATTATCCTCCTTAACATGTAATTTTTTCAAAAACTTTTGTCATATCATCATCAATAACAATGTCTGCAAATACTTTATTTTTATCTACCCCACCTTTATTAATGACTGCTATATATTTACCTCTAAACTCACTTACTAAACTAGCTGCTGGATATACTGTCAATGATGTACCTGCTACTATTAGCATGTCCGCTTTACTTATAGTTTTAATAGCCATATCCCAAGCTTTCTTAGGTAGTTTTTCGCCATACAATGTTACATCAGGCCTAATCCTTCCACCACATTCACATTTAGGTATTACATCATCACAATTAAATATGTAATCATAATCATATTCCTTATTGCATTTATGACAATAGCATTTTTGTGTTGTACCGTGTATTTCATATACCTCTTTACTACCAGCTTTTTGATGTAATCCGTCTATATTTTGTGTTATAATTGCTTTTAGTTTACCTACTTTTTCTAAGTCAGCTAGTTTATAATGTGTTGTATTAGGTTCTATATCTCTTGTATCCATCTTTTGTCTATAGAATTCATAAAATACCTTAGGATTGTTGAATAAGCAATCTCTACTTAATAAGTATTCAGGTTGATACTTTTCAAATTGTACGTCATGCTGATTATATAATCCATCTTTACTTCTAAAATCAGGAATACCGCTTGCTGTCGATACACCAGCACCCCCAAAAAACACAATGTAGTTTGATTCATTTATCATATTTTGTAATGTTTCAATATTACTCATAATAACCACCTTTTTATTAATTATATAATAAATATACACATTTGTCAATAATAATTAATTAAAATACCTTAACCAATGCTAATTAGTTAAGGTATTTTTATATTATGTATGTATCTAGCTATTGAACTTTGATATAATCTGTTTTTTAGCATTGGGTGTAGAGTATTTCCACTCATTAATATGCCCGGAATCTATATTATATCTAAACTTTATAAATGCATCTTCTGAATTTTCATCAGTATCTATTTTATTAAGTATAAGTAACTTAACTTTCATATTGTCATGTTTAATAACTGTTATTTTAACAGCAACTTCATCACCGTATTTTACATCAAACTCAGGATTTTCTGCTAAACCTGATAAGTTTTGACTTAATCTTACAAATGTACCATAATCTTCTCTACTTAGTACAGTTCCTTGCACTACATCTCCAACATTAAATTGCTGTATTTCTTCAGCCCAAGTACCAAGTAATTCTTTGTGTGAAAGTTGCACTCTATAATTTTCATCAATTTCTTTAACTACTACTTTCATTCTTCTTACATATCTAAGTAGGTTCTCTGGGTCTATAATATGTGTAACACTTATATTATTAGTAGGTAACAGTGCTATTATACCACAACCTATGTCACAGAATATACCATAACTCATTATTTTACACACACGTGCATCAATTATGTCACCAGGTATAAGTTTTTTAATATAATTCTCATAACAATTTTTCTGAGATTCTTTTCTAGAACATAATACTATATACTTACCATCTACCTTATCAATAATCTGTACTGGTACAAATTTTACATGCTTTCCTACTTTAGATACAGCCGCAACTGGTTTTATATCTCTATTATCCTCATGATATTCTAACTCTTCTAAAGGTATTTTACCAATTATATTCTTACCTAAATTAAGTATTAATGTATTATCTTCGGTACAGCTATCTACTTTAGCCTCGAGTACACTTTTGTTTTCAATTGCTTTATGCAAAAAATTAAATGACATAGGTTTAATTTCCCTATGTGTCAAGTATTCAGGACTATACTTACCCATTTTAATGTAACCTCACGTTAATTTATTTATGCCTTAAATTAAATTAAAACAATACTATTTATTATAATATATGTAATAAGTTAAGTTTATCTTAACAATTTAGTAAGTATTACTACCAAGTTTAAGATAGTCCTCTAAACTCATTTCGCCTACTTTAACTGAATTTTTTGTATCTGAGCTTCTCAAGTTTCTACCAAGTATGAATACCTTTGCTGCATCTATACCACTAAAAGTTATATCTTGCATTACAATATATTTCATACCGTGTATACCTATTTCAGAACATTCGGCAAGTTGCAGCCATTTTGAATCATTCTCCATTTCTATACGTTGTTCTCTGATTCTTGCTGAATCTATGCTATTAACATCACGCTTATTAGATTTACATATAATTGAGTTTTCCTTAAGTATTACTGTTTTCTTTTCTGTTATAACTAGCTTTGCATCACAAATACCTGCAAGTGATAATGTGGCATCAGTAGGTAACATACCTACTGTGCTTCCTATATTTATACTATTTACATCCATAAACTCTACATTGTCTACATATTTTGCATTTTTGATGTGTTTAATTTTTTCTACACTATTGTTTTTATTTTTTATATGCCTTGGCTTCTTATCCTCTGGCTTCTTATCCTCTGGCTTCTTATCCTCTGGCTTCTTATCCTCTGGCTTCTTTTTCAGTT